>JALCPO010000024.1 GCA_022650455.1 Oscillospiraceae bacterium | reverse complement strand
CTGCTCGTCAGCATCCTGAAGGGCTCGGTTGTTTTTATGTCCGACCTGATGCGGTCCATCACGATCCCATGCAGCATCGATTTTATGGCGGTTTCCAGTTACGGTTCCGGAGTGAAAACGTCCGGCGTGGTAAAGATCGTAAAGGACCTCGACATCGACCTGAAGGGATGGGACGTCCTGGTCGTGGAAGATATTCTTGACAGCGGCCTGACTTTGAGCTACATTTGGAAACTGCTCCGGGCGCGTTCCCCCAAAAGCATCCGCCTGTGCACGCTGTTCGACAAGCCGGACCGCCGTTCGGTGGACATCAGCGCGGACTATGTGGGAGCGGTCGTCCCGGATGAATTCATTGTGGGCTACGGACTCGATTATGCGCAGAAATACCGGAATCTCCCGTTTGTGGGAATCCTCAAGCCGAAAGTTTACGGAGGATGAATGGGTCGGAAAAGACCGGCGTGAATAAGGAGTGAATCGTTTTTGGACAATAAAAAGGCGCTGAAAAATATAGGGCTGTTTATTGGAATACCGGTGCTTTTGATGATCCTGCTCGTCATGGTCCTTTCCAGGCCGGCGGCGGAGACCCATAAGTATTCTGAAATCCTCTATTATTTTCAGGATCAGAAGGTAACGAAATATACGCTGGACCTGGGCAGCGGCGACATGAGCATCACGCTGAGCGACGGAAAGCAGATTTCCTATGTCGCTCCGAATGCCGGCCAGCTGGTCGAGGACATCCGGCCTTACGTGCAGAAATATAACGCGGACCACCCGAACGCCCGGATGGAGTTCAACTGGAACCGCCCGGCGGAAACGTCCTGGCTTTCGAGCATCCTGCCGACGCTGGCGCTGCTTGTGGTATTGGGCATCTTCTGGTGGGTCATGATGAAGCGCCTGAACACCACCATGGGCGACGCGGGCAAGCAGATGAACTTCGGCAAGGCCAAGATCAAGCAGATGGCCGACGAGAAGCGAAAGACAACCTTTGCCGACGTGGCGGGTGCCGACGAGGAGAAGGAAGAGCTGCGCGAGATCGTGGAATTTCTGAAGAACCCGCGCAAATACAACGAGCTGGGGGCCCGCATCCCGAAGGGCGTGCTGCTTGTGGGCCCTCCGGGCACCGGCAAAACGCTGCTCGCGCGTGCCGTCGCCGGGGAAGCGGGCGTTCCGTTTTTCTCCATCTCCGGTTCCGACTTTGTCGAGATGTTCGTCGGTGTCGGCGCTTCGCGTGTCCGCGACCTGTTTGAACAGGCCAAGAAGAATTCCCCGTGCATCATCTTTATCGATGAAATCGACGCGGTCGGGCGCCAGCGCGGCGCCGGCCTGGGCGGCGGACACGACGAGCGCGAGCAGACGCTGAACCAGCTGCTTGTGGAGATGGACGGCTTCGGCGCCAACGAGGGCGTCATCATGATCGCCGCGACCAACCGCCCGGATATTCTGGACCCCGCGCTGATGCGCCCGGGCCGTTTCGACCGCCAGGTGATGGTCGGCTACCCGGATATCCGGGGCCGCGAGGCAATTTTGAAGGTCCATGCGCGCAACAAGCCGATTGGACCGGACGTCGACCTGAAAACCATCGCCAAATCCACCGCCGGGTTTACCGGGGCGGATCTGGAAAATCTGCTGAACGAGTCGGCCCTGCTTGCGGCCCGGAGAAACAAGAAAGCGATCACCATGGCGGAGATCGAGGAAGCCACCATCAAGGTCGTGGTGGGAACCGAGAAAAAGAGCCATGTCATGACGGAGAAGGAAAAGACGCTTACGGCGTATCACGAGGCCGGGCACGCGGTGGCCACCTACTACTGCCCGACACAGGATCCCGTTCATCAGATTTCGATTATCCCGCGCGGCATGGCGGGAGGCTATACCATGCAGATCCCGACGGAAGACCGCGCTTACCACACCAAGAAAGAGATGGAGGAAGACCTTGTCGTCATGCTCGGCGGCCGGGTTTCCGAAGCGCTCACGCTGGACGATATTTCCACCGGCGCCTCGAACGACATTGAACGCGCCACAAAGCTCGCGCACAGCATGATCGCAAAATACGGCATGTCCGAAGAGCTTGGGCCGATCACCTACGGCCGGGACGAGAGCGAGCCGTTCCTCGGCCGCGACATGGGCCATATCCGCGATTATTCGGAGGCGACTTCCAGCGCGATCGACCGCGAGATCAAACGCATGATGCTGGAAGCGTACCATAAGACGGAAACGATTCTCAAAAATCACATCGACCAGCTTCACCAGACTGCCAAATACCTGTACGAAAATGAAAAGATGAGCGGCGAGGAATTCGCCAGGCTGATGAAGGAAAGCGAAGCGCCGAAACCGCCGGAGCCGCCCGAAACGCCGGAAGAAAACAATCCGCAGCAGATGCACCGGCAGCCGGCCCAATAATATTTCGGAAAGGGAATGCTACGACATTCCCTTTTTGCTGTGTTCCACCGGGCTTTTACCGGGCGCTCCCGGTTGGGGACCGGGGCGCTGCCGGGTTTCCGATTGCGGCATTCTATTGATTTCTTGCGGAGGAGAGAAAATGGCTTCAAAAAAAGAATATGGAAACGAGAGCATCTCGGCTTTGAAAGGGGCCGACCGCGTGCGCAAGCGCCCCGCCGTCATCTTTGGCTCGGACGGCATCGAGGGCTGCGAGCATTCCATTCTTGAAATTATATCGAATTCCATCGACGAGGCGCGCGAGGGCTTCGGCAAACAGATTGTCGTCACCCGCTGCCAAGACGGCTCGGTCGAGGTGGAGGACCACGGCCGCGGCATACCGGTCGGCTTTAACCATGCGGAGCAGCGCTGGAACTGGGAACTCGTGTTCTGCGAGCTGTACGCCGGCGGAAAATACAACAACGATTCCGATGAAAGCTACGAGTATTCGCTCGGCCTGAACGGGCTCGGCCTGTGCTCGACCCAGTATTCGTCGGAATATATGGATGTGGAGATCCGCCGCGACGGCATGCGCTATACCCTGCATTTTGAGCATGGGGTGAATGTCGGCGGCCTTCACCGGGAACCGTATGCGGGCCGCGACACCGGCACCAAAATCCGCTGGAAGCCGGACCTGCAGGTCTTTACCGACATCCGCGTGCCGGCGGAATATTACCTCGATACGCTCAAGCGCCAGGCGATCGTGAACGAGGGGATCACCTTTCTGTTCCGGAACGAAACGGATTCCGGCTTTGAAAAGACGGAGTTTCTGTATCACGAGGGGATTGTGGACCACGCCCGCGAGATTGCGGGGGACGACGCGCTGACGCCGGTTCAGTTCTGGCAGGCGGAGCGCAAGGCCAGGGACCGCAAGGACAAGCCGGAGTACAATGTGAAGATCAAGGTTGCGGTCGCCTTTTCCAACCGGAACCCGGTGATTGAGTATTACCACAATTCCAGCTGGCTGGAACACGGCGGCGCGCCGGACAAGGCCGCGCGGAGTGCCTTCGTCTCCCAGATCGACGCCTATCTGAAGCAGACGAACAAGTACAATAAAAGCGAAAGCAAGATCACGTTCAACGACGTGCAGGACTGCCTGATCCTGATTATTTCCTCGTTTTCCAACCGCACGTCCTATGAGAACCAGACGAAAAAGGCGATCACCAACAAGGGAATTCAGGAAGCGATGACGGAGATGCTCCGCCGTCAGCTCGAAATCTACTTCATTGAAAATCCGCTCGACGCGGAAAAGATCGCCGGGCAGGTGCTGGTCAACAAGCGCAGCCGCGAAGACGCGGAAAAGACGCGGCTGAACATCAAAAAAAAGCTTTCCGGAAATATGGACGTGACCAGCCGTGTCGCAAAGTTTGTCGACTGCCGCAGCCGCGACGTAGGCGAGCGGGAAATCTTCATTGTGGAAGGCGATTCCGCCCTGGGAGCCTGCAAACAGGCCCGCGACCCGAACTTTCAGGCGATTATGCCGATCCGCGGGAAAATCCTGAACTGTCTCAAGGCGGATTACGACAAAATCTTCAAGAACGACATCATCACCGACCTGATCAAAGTCCTCGGCTGCGGCGTGCAGGTCAAGTCGAAGGCGAACAAGGACCTGTCGTCGTTTCAGATGGATTCCCTGCGCTGGAGCAAGATCATCCTCTGCACCGACGCGGACGTGGACGGCTACCAGATCCGCACGCTGCTCCTGACGATGCTCTACCGACTGACTCCCGCACTGATCGAGCGGGGAAAGGTCTTCATCGCCGAGTCGCCGCTATTTGAAATCCGGGCGAAAGACGAGACCTACTTTGCCTATACGGAAAAGGAAAAGGACGATTTCTTGAAGCGCCTTCAGGGCCGCAGCTACACCATCCAGCGCTCCAAGGGGCTTGGCGAAAACGAGCCGGACATGATGAACCTGACAACGATGAACCCGGCGACCCGCCGCCTGATCCAGGTGATGCCGGAGGACGCCGAACGGACGGACCAAGCCTTCGACCTTCTGCTCGGCGACAATCTGCCGGGAAGAAAAAGCTATATTGCGGAAAACGGGTACCGCTACCTGGACCTTGCGGACATCAGCTGACCGGAACTCCGCAGGAAACCGAAAATGTTAGGGGCTGAACGATATGAAACGAAAACATCCGGGGCGTCCCGCGAATCCGCCGAAAGCCCGCGGCGTCATTGAGGGCGCCGGAAAAATTGTGCAGCAGCAGATTACCGATACGCTGGAAACAAATTACATGCCGTATGCCGTCAGCGTCATTATGTCGCGCGCCATTCCGGAAATCGACGGCTTTAAGCCGTCCCACCGGAAATTGCTTTACACCATGTATAAAATGGGGCTTTTGGGTGCGGTGCGGACGAAAAGCTCCAACATCGTGGGGCAGACCATGAAGCTGAATCCGCACGGCGAAGGGGCCATTTACGATACGATGGTCCGCCTGAGCCGCGGGTACGAGGCCCTTCTGCACCCGTATGTGGACTCGAAGGGCAACTTCGGGAAGTTTTATTCCCGGGACATGGCGTGCGCCGCGTCCCGGTACACGGAGGCAAAGCTCGACGCGATCTGCCAGGAGCTTTTCCGGGATATTGAAAAGGACACGGTCGATTTTGTGGACAACTACGACAACACCACAAAAGAGCCGACTCTGTTTCCGGCCACGTTCCCGACGGTGTTGGTCAATGCGAACACCGGCATCGCCGTCGGGATGGCCAGTTCCATCTGCCCGTTTAACCTGGAAGAAGTCTGCCGGACCGCCGCCGCGTACATCAGAAACCCGGAACACGACATCCTTTCCACGCTCCCGGCGCCGGATTTTCCCGGCGGCGGCCGGATCCTTTATAACCGGCAGGAGCTGGAAAAGATTTACCGCACCGGGCGCGGCTCGGTCCGGGTGCGTTCGCGCTATTCCTATGACGCCGGAGCCAACTGCGTCGACATCACCCAGATCCCGCCGACGACGACGGTCGAGGCGATCATCGAGAAAACGGTGGACCTCGTCAAGCAGGGAAAAGTCCGGGAGATTTCCGACATCCGCGACGAAACCGGGCTGGCCGGCCTGAAAATCACCATCGACCTGAAACGCGGGGCCGACCCGGACCGGCTTATGCAGCGCCTGTTCCGCATGACGCCGCTGGAGGACAGCTTTTCCTGCAACTTCAACGTTCTGGTGAACGGGGCGCCGCGCGTGATGGGCGTCCGGGAGCTGCTGGACGAATGGACGAAGTTCCGCGTCCGGTGCGTCCGCCGCCGGACGGCGTTCGACTTGAAAAACCTGCAGGACAGGCTGCATCTTCTCAAGGGGCTCCAGGCCATTCTGCTGGACATCGACAAGGCCATTGCCATCGTGCGCGGAACGGAAGAGGAAGCGGAAGTCGTCCCGAACCTGATGATCGGCTTCGGCATCGATGAAAAGCAGGCAGAGTATGTGGCGGAAATTAGGCTCCGCCACCTGAACCGCGAGTATATTCTCAAACGCACGGCCGAAACGGAGCAGATGGAACGGGACATTGAAAAGCTGCAGAAAATCCTCGGCAGCGAGACGGAGATCAAGAGGATCATTTTGTCCGAGCTGGAAGCGGTGGCGAAAAAATACGGCCGGCCGCGGCGCTCCATGCTCGTTTATCAGGACGAGCTGAAAGACGTTCCGCAGGAAGCCGTGCCGGATTATCCGGTCCATCTGTTTTTTACCAAAGACGGCTATTTTAAAAAGATCACCCCCCAGTCCCTGCGTATGAGCGGCGACCAGAAACTGAAAGAGGGCGACCGGGTGACCCAGCGGATCGAAAGCGTCAATTCCGCCGAACTGCTGTTCTTTACCGACCAGTGTACGGTTTATAAGGCCAGGGCGTCGGATTTTCCGGACACCAAGGCGAGCGTGCTCGGGGAATACATCCCGGCGCAGCTCGGGATGGAAGAAGGGGAAAGCGCCGTATATCTGGCAGTGACGACGGATTACGCCGGCTTTATGGTCTTCTTTTTTGAGAACGGAAAGGCGGCCAAGGTGGAGCTTTCCGCCTACCGGACGAAGACGAACCGGAAAAAGCTTGTCAAAGCCTACGGCGATAAATCCCCGCTGGTCGCCTGTGCCCAAGCGGAACAGGACGGCGAGTTCCTGCTGACCTCGTCGCAGGGGAGAATCCTTCTCGTCCATACCGGCGCGGTGCCGGGCAAGGCGACGCGCGGCACGCAGGGCGTCGCGGTGATGACGCTGCGCCGGAACGCCCGCCTGATGAGCGCCGTCCCCTACCGGGAAGGGATGCTGAAGAAGCCCGACCGGTACCGCAAGAACCTTCCCGCCGCGGGCTCCGTCCCCCGGCCGGACGAGCAGGGGGAGCAGCTCACGCTTTCCTGAAAAAAACGCCGCAGAAGAGCTTTCACTCCTCTGCGGCGGGACAGCATAAGCGGCAAACGCAATCGCTTTTCTATCCGGTTCTATCCTGTCCCGATTCCGGCCGCAATATTCGGGAAATCCCCCGAAATTCACGCAAAATCCTTGCAAAGGCCGGTGCTTTGTGGTATGATCGCTATATTGGGTATAGTTTATTGTTTTGGAGGTAACATATGTCTGTCGCAGAAATTGTCTTGGGCATTGTTCTGATGATCTTTTCGGTTGCCATTACAATTGTTGTCCTGATGCAGGAAGGCCATCAGCAGAATGTCGGTGTAATAACGGGCGGCGCCGACACGTTCCTTTCCAAAAATCAGGCGCGTTCCATTGATTCCTTTTTGGCGCGATGGACGAAAATCATAGCAATCGGATTCTTTGTTCTGGTTATTCTGATCAACACTTATATGTTCTTTTTCCTGAAGTAGGAGATTTCGGTGCCCCGCTTGCAGAGCGGGGCGCTTTTCATATCAAAGGAAAACAGAGGGAGTATTTTGAAAAACTTAAAAGAGAAAATTCTACATTCTTTGCAAAAGTCGCCGCAGAGCCTTCCGATCCGCACGCTGCTGAAACGCATGAAGATTATGGATAAAAGCAAAAAGGCTTTTTTTGCCGCGCTCGATGAGCTGAAGGCGGAAGGAAAAGTCACCGTCAGCAAAAAAAAGCGCGTTCATCTTCCGCATAAGGACGATACCGTTGAGGCGGCGATCGTTTCCCTTTCCCGCGGGTTTGCCTTTGCACGCCCGGACGACGGCGGCGAAGATATTTTCATTCTCGGCGGAAAGCTGAACCACGCTTTCGTGGGGGACAGGGTCCTGCTTTCCCACATTCAGCAGAGCGCGAAGGGCCCGAGCGCCGATGTGGAAAAGGTCGTGGAAAAGAGCAGCCGCACCACCACCGGGACGTTCCGTTCCGAGGGCGAAGTGCATACGCTGATTCCGGATATCTCCGTTCGCTACGAGATCCCGGTCACCCGGAAAAGCGCCGCGCTGGCGAAGGACGGCGATAAGGTCCAGGCCAGGATCCGCACCAAACTTCATTCTCACGAGCTGGAAGCCGAGATCGTCAAAATTTACGGCAGAGCCGGGAGCGCCAAAATCTGCGCGGACGCCATCCTCGACGAATACGGGATCCGGACGGATTTTTCCAAAGAGGCCCTCGCCGAGGCGGAAGAGGCCGCTTCCCGGGAAATTACGCCGGCCGACCTCAAAGGGCGGCTTGACCTTCGGAAGCTGTCCATCTGCACGATCGACGGGGCGGACGCAAAGGACCTGGACGACGCCATCTCCGTCAGCAAGAAGAGGGACGGCGGGTATCGCCTCGGCGTGCATATTGCGGATGTCTCCCACTATATTCCGCCCGACGGCGCCCTGGACCTGGAAGCGCGCAGCCGCGGCACGTCGGTTTATTTTGCCGACCGCGTGGTGCCGATGCTCCCGAAATCGCTTTCCAACGGCGTCTGTTCCCTGAACGCCGGGGAGGACAAGCTGACGTTTTCGGCGCTGATCGAGCTGGACCGCAGCGGAAACATCGAATCGTACCGCTTCCGCAAAAGCGTCATCCGCTCCAAGGTGCGCGGCGTTTATTCCGAAGTGAACAGCCTGTTTGACGGGACGGCGGACCGTGCGCTCCGCCGGAAATACACTCCGGTCATCCGTTCGCTGCACGCGGCCCGGGAGCTGGCCGCCGTTCTCCAGCGGAGATTCGTCCAGAACGGCGTGATCGACCTGGAAAGCACCGAATCGGTTTTCACCCTCAACGAGGACGGCATCTGCGTCGATGTCCGCCCGCGCAGAAGCGGCGAGGCGGAGCAGATGATCGAGAGCCTGATGATTACCGCAAACCGGGCCGCGGCGATGCTTGCAAAATCGGCCGGCATCCCGTTCGTGTACCGCGTTCACGAGCAGCCGAACCCGGAACGCGTCAAGACTCTGGTTCAGCTGGTCGATGCGGCGGGGCTCGATTCCAAACCGTTAAAGCATAAAAATGGGAAAATCGCGCCGGCCGATTTTGCCGACATTATGGAGCAGGCGAAAGGGACGCCCGCGCAGAAGGTGATTTCCCATCAGCTTCTGCGCACCATGGCGAAGGCGCGCTACGATGTGAATCCTCTGGGCCATTTCGGCCTCGCGCTGGAAGATTACTGCCATTTTACTTCCCCCATCCGCAGGTACCCGGACACCGCCATCCACCGAATCCTTTCCGCCATGCTGAAGACGAAGGATTCCGAAAAACTGCGGCAGCGCTTCACCGATTTTGCCGCGGAAGCTGCAAAGCTGTCTTCGGACGCCGAGATCCGCGCCATGAGTGCGGAGCGCGACGCGGAGGACTGCTATACGGCGGAATATATGGCGCAGCATATCGGCGAGGTTTACGACGGGGTCGTCAGCGGCGTGACCCAGCACGGCGTGTTTGTGGAACTCGACAGTTCGGCGGAGGGCTTTGTCCCCATGGACAGCTTTCCGGACTCCCATTACCGGTTCGACGGCGTCATCACCCAGGTCGATGCGAAAACGGGGAGCCGGCTGACGATCGGGCACCCGCTTCGGATCCGGGTTGCGTCCGCCGACGTGGCGAGCGGCAGGATCGATTTCGCGTATGCGGGCGCGGAGAAATAATTGCCATTCCCGTTGAATATTTTATGGAATAATTGCTCATCATACTAACATAAATATTTACCGGAAGGCGGTTTGTTAGTATGGAGTCTGTGCTGAAGCTGCTTCAGCGCACGGAGTGCGCTGCCCAGGGAACAGAAGTCGACAAAGAAAAGCTGCTTTCAGAAATCAAGGATGTTTCCCGCCTGCTGGCTTACAACGACTGCTGGTTTCAGCAGGAATGCGACAGCGACCTGATCGATGCCTGCGTCTACCAGCGGGAAGAGCTTCGGGCCCGTTACCGCTATCTGCTGAACCTGGCGAAACGGTATGGTGTAAGCTGCGCTACCTTCTAAAATGAAAGGAGAGCGGGGTGGAACTGCTTGCAGAACGGATTGCTTGTGCTTTGCATTTGCGGTGTGTTTTTGCTGCTTGTGTTGATTCAGGTCATTATGAGGTCGGAACGGCCGGTTCGGCGGGCGATCGGGGGAATTCTCACGGGTCTGTTTACCCTGGCGGTCGTGAACCTGACCGGGATGTTTACGGGAGTGTCCCTCCCCCTCAGTCCCCTGACGATCGGCGTTTCCGGCGTGGCCGGAATTCCGGGCGTCACATTGCTCCTTTTGCTGAACCTGATTTTTAAGTGAAAAACCCGGGCGGCGGTCCATTCCACATGGGCCGCCGCCCGGGTTTTGCCCGGTTTTACTGAATTTCGATTTTTTTCGCTTCCGGTTTGGTATCCACAACTTTCGGAAGCTGGAGTTCCAGCACGCCGTTGTTGTAGCTGGCGCTGATCTTACCGGAATCGATGCCCTCAATGTCGAAGCTGCGGCTTAAAGCGCCGTACCTTCTTTCCCTGCGGATATAATTCTTTCCGTCGTTTTTGGTCTCTTCCTTATGTTCGGCGCTGACGGTAAGCTGGTCGCCCTGAATATTGATGTTGATGTCCTCTTTCTTGAATCCCGGCATATCGGCCCGCAGCAGGTACTTGTCGCCCTGGTCGATGATGTCGGTGCGGCAGGGGGCAAAATCCTTATCCAGCCCACTGAAGAAGCTGTCGTCCATCCACCTGTCGAAGGAGTCGAACAGACCGCCGTTTCTGTGTTCGAACGGAATCAAGTCAAACATACCAAAACCCCCATTTGATATTTTATTTTCTCCGGGAACCCTTTGTCCCTTTCGACGCTTTTAGTATATCCATGTTTTTTTAAAATAAAATAGATAAACTGTTACCAAACTGTTAATTTTAGCACTCGTATAGTTAGAGTGCTAATTTTTTTACCGAAAGAATGCCTCTCCCGCAGGAATATTCCGACGGGAGAGGCATGGATTCCGGAAAATCTCAGACCGCCTTCGACGGGCGGCATCCGATTTCTTTGTATTTTTCAACGATCAGGTTGGCGCATTTGTAGATGTCGCCGCCCCCGAGGGTCAGGATCAGGTCGCCGTCCTCGGCGTTTTGAACCATGTAATCGGCGATTTCCTCAAAGGTTTTGAACCAGACGCAGCCGGGGATTTTTTCCGCGAGGTCTTTCGCGTAAATATGGTAGGTGTTGGTTTCGCGCACCGCGAGAATTTCGGAGAGGACCACCCGGTCGGCGATCTGCAGGGCTTTTGCGAAGTCGTTGAGGAGCAGGTACGTCCGGGAATAGGTGTGCGGCTGAAAGACCGCCCACACGCGGGAGAACCCCATCTTTTTCGCCGCGGTCAGCGTGGCCGTGACTTCGGTGGGGTGGTGCGCAAAGTCGTCGGCGACCGTCACGCCGCCGAACTCCCCCAGCATTTCAAACCGCCGGTGAACGCCGGTGAACGCGTGCAGGCTTTTCACGATGCTGCCGGTACCAACGCCGAGCGCATCCGCCGCGGCAAAGGCAGCGAGCGCGTTGTAGATGTTGTGTTTGCCGGGGATGCTGAGCGTGATATCGGCGATTTTTTCGCCGGATTTCAGAATGCTGAATTCTTCCCTCGCGCGCCGGGTGTCCTGGATATCGGCCGCCCGGTAATCGCTGCCCGCGTTCATGCCGTAGGTGACGATGCGGGCGTTCGTGATCCCCCGCACGGATTTCATGGCGTTCGCGTCGTCGCCGTTCACCACGATGAGGCGGCTCGTCTGTTCGCAGAACTGATGGAACGAACGGATGGTGTTTTCCACGGTCCCGAAATAGTCGAGGTGGTCGTTGTCGATGTTTAGGATGACGGAAACCGCCGGGTGTAGCTGGAGAAACGTGTCGACGTATTCGCATGCCTCGCAGACGATGGTGCCGGATTTTCCGGCCCTGCCGTTGCCGCCGATGAGGGGGAGCTTCCCGCCGATGATGGCGGACGGGTCTTTCCCGGCTTCCAGAAGAATCTGCGTGATCATGGCCGTGGTGGTCGTTTTCCCGTGCGTGCCGGCCACGGCGACGGTGTTCGGGAACCGGCGCGTCACCATGCCGAGCATGACGGAGCGTTCCACCGTGGGGATTCCCTTTTCCCGCGCCGCCACAAGCTCGGGGTTATCCTGCTTTACGGCGGCGGTGTAGACCACGAGCTCGGCGCCGTCCACATTTTCGGCTTTCTGGCCCATGGCGACCGGAATGCCGTAGCTGCGGATCCGCGCCAGGGTGTCCGACTCGTTTGTGTCGGAGCCGGTGAGTTCGTATCCTTTATGAAACAGAATTTCGGCGATGGGGCACATCCCCGAGCCGCCGATTCCCACGAAATGTATTTTTTTCACTCTTGAAAGAATATCGCTGTGATCCATAGCCATGCTCTCCTCATTCCAGACCTGTGGAAACCGCGGGAAAATCCCCTGCAATTCCCTCAATAAATATATTGCCAAACATATTAATAATAAACATCTTTCCGGACAATTGCAAATAAAATTAATTTTCGCATCCGGAAGGCGCACAAGCGGTTTGGCCTTCCCATATTATGTTGTCAGAACATTACGGAGGCGGAACCATGACAAGTCGATTGACTTTCGGTGTACTGGGCGGCGACCGGAGGCAGATAGCCCTGGCCGAGTCCCTGGTTTTGAACGGATATGAAGTCTATGCCTGCGGTTTTGACCGGACGGGTTTTGCCGCGGATGTCAAAAAAGGGTCTCTGGACGACATCGTGCGGGAATGCGGGATCGTAATTCTTCCGCTGCCGGTTACGGACGACGGAGTTTTCCTGAAGATGGATTTCTGTGAGGACAAGATCGCGCTGGACGATTCCTTCGCGGAACAGATGCGGGGGAAACGTGTCTTCGGCGGCATGATGGAGCGGCTGTACCGCACCAGCGCGGCGTGGAAGGAGATCGACACGGCGGATTACTACACGCGGGAGGAATTTGCCGTCCGGAACGCCGTCCCCACGGCGGAAGGCGCCGTGGAAATCGCCATGCGGGAGTACGCGGGGACCATCAGCGGAAGCCGCAGCCTCGTGGCGGGCTTCGGCCGGGTGGGCAAGGTGCTCGCCCGCATGCTCCGGGGAATCGGTGCGGAAGTGACCGTCAGCGCGAGAAAGCCGGCGGATCTCGCCTGGATCGAGTCCTACGGCTACCGCCCTCTGCTGACGGCGGACATCGGCGGCGGGGAGCCCTACGACCTTATTTTCAATACGATACCGGCCAAAATCTTCAACCGCCGCGTCCTTTCCGACCTGCGGGGGTGCTCCCTGCTGGTGGATCTGGCCTCGGCGCCGGGCGGCGTCGATTTCGACGCCGCGGAAAAAATCGGAATCAAGGCGATTCTCGCGCCTTCCCTGCCGGGCCGGGTGGCCCCGAAAACGGCGGGGGAGATTATACGGGACACCGTCTGCCATATGATGGGGGAGTGAAATCGGTATGGGCCAGGCGATCTTTGGGTTTGCGATGTGCGGCTCCTTCTGCACGTTCCGCCCGGTTATTGATGAAATGCGGCGCATTGCGGAAAAGGGGTATCCGCTTCTGCCGGTCATGTCGTACAACGCCTACAAAACGGATACCCGCTTCGGCCGTGCGGACGACTTTGTCTGGGAAGTGGAGGACATCTGCGGCAAAAAAATCAGGAAAACCATCCCGGAAGTGGAGCCGATGGGTCCGAAAAAGCTGGTCGATCTGCTGATCGTCGCCCCCTGCACGGGCAACACGCTTGGCAAGCTGGCGAACGGCATCACGGACACCCCGGTCACCATGGCGGCAAAGTCCTGCCTTCGCATCGGTCTGCCGGTGGTCCTGGCTCCGGCCACGAACGACGCCCTCGCCGCTTCCGCCGCGAATATCGGCAGGCTGCTGAATACGCAGAACATTTATTTCGTGCCGATGAAACAGGATAATCCGGAGAAAAAGCCGTTTTCCCTCGTTGCGGATTTCAGCCAGATCCTTCCTGCGGCCCTCGCCGCCCTGGAAGGAAAACAGATTCAGCCGGTATTCCGCTGACGGATTTACGGGCTTTTCGTTCTTGTAATTCCCGGGTCGGATATGGTATGATACGGACAGGAAACGGAAGTGAAAAGGATGCTTTACTGTACCAGATGCCAGGTGCTGAGCACCGATGGGGACCGGTGCCCGCTCTGCGGCGGGAAGAAGCTCCGCCCCGCCCGTGCGGACGACCCGGTCCTTCTGCTTACGACCGGGGAAGGAGAGTCCCGGCAGATCGCCGCCGCGTTCGACGACGCGGGAATCCCGCACATGGAGCGGCCGCTGGATACCGGCAGCGCGTCGTCCATCATCCTGGGGCAGAGCCGGTGCTCCCAGACTCGGGTTTTCGTGCCGTTCGGGGAGATCGGCACGGCGCGGGATGTCCTGACCGGCATCGGCTTCCTGCATGACGGGACGGACGGGACGGCCCCTGCGGAGCCGCCCGAAAGGAAAGACGGGCCGGAGAAGACCATGGGCCGCGGGAAACGCCTGGCGGTGTGCATCCTTTCCGTCCTTCTGTTCGCCGTCGTCGTCACGCTCGTGGTATTTCTGGCGGACGGCATCGCCGGCCGTTTCAAATCGCTTTTCCATTGACCGCGCGGTACGGAGCGCAAAAAAGGCTCCGCAGGATCCGGAGCCTTTTTCGCCGTCCCGGGTCGGGACATGCCGTGCCGTTTTGGTTTATGCGGCTTTTTTCAGGACTTTTCGCGCGGGATTTCGTTCCGAGAGATAAATCGCCCCGAAAATCAGCGCGCTGCCGAAAAAGGTGCGGACGGTCATGGATTCCCCTAAAAACAGGATGCCGCAGAGCGTGCCGAAAACGGATTCCAACGACATAATCAGGGACGCCTGCGAAGGCGGGACGTATTTCTGGCAGGTAAGCTGAATCAGGAAAGCAATCATGGTGCTGAAGACGGCCAGGTACAGCAGGGAGAGGACGGTTCCGGTTCCCACGGACGCGGGGAACGACTCCGACACCGCGGCGACGGGCAGCGCCAGCAGGGCCGTGGCGGCCGACTGCGTTACGGTAAGGAGTATAGGGTCGCATTTTTCGGTAAAAATATCAATTGCGATGATCTGGGCGGCAAAGCACAGCCCGCACACCAGAGACAGAAAATCGCCGAAATTCATGGTAAATCCGCTCCGGAGCGACAGAAGCCCCACGCCGGCCATACAGACGAACGCGGACGTGATCTGGAAAACGGTCGGCCTTTTGCGTTTGACGGCCCAGGCCAGAAACGGGACGAACACGCAGTAGACGGAAGTCAGGAAAGCGCTGTTGCCCGCGGTGGTGTACCGGATGCCGTAGGTCTGGGCCTCGAACCCCAGCACGTTGAAAAAACCGATCAGGAGCCCGCCCCGGATCTCGGCGGCGCCGGTCCGCCCCAGCCTTCTGAAAAAAATGAGGCCCATCAAAACGGCGCTCAGGCCGAAGCGGATCGCGATGAGGTACGAGGGCGGCATGGCGGCCGTCATGTTTTTTACGACGGAAAAGGCGCTTCCCCAGATGACGGTCATCAGAAGAAGGCCAAGCTTGGCGGCGAAGGGTTTGTTCCGGATTTCTTTCACGCATGACACCTCAGTTTCGACGCTTTTCATTATAACACCGCGGATTTCCGCCCGCAACAGCACGCGGGGAGCAATTTTGCCCGGAAAAGGCATTTTGTAAAAATTCGGTGAAAGCAATCGATTCGTCCTTTCCTACCGGATTCAATTGTGGTATAATGAGGCGTGATTTAACCGAATTTTAGTTGGAGATGAAATCTTGGATGACGAAAATTGAACAGCGTTCCGTCTGTGACGGCGTCAATTTCCGAAGCATAAAAGACAGCCGGTTCAAAACGGTGCGCATGTCCATTCATCTTTTGTTGCCCCTCGACCGGAAAACGGCGGCCGCCAACGCGATTTTGCCGTTTCTGCTGACGCGCGCCAGCCGGAAATACCCGGATTTTACAAAGCTGAACGAGCACCTGGCGGAGCTTTACGGGGCGGAGCTCGACGCCGACGTTCAAAAGCTGGGCGACACCCAGGTCCTTTCCATTTCCGCGTCCGGCATTGCGGACCGGTACGCTTTAAACCGGGAAAGCGTTTCCTCGGAGCTTTCCCGGCTTTTATGCAGCGTGCTGTTCGACCCGCCGCTCCGGGACGGGCTTTTCCCGGAGGACGGATTCGAGCAGGAAAAGCGCCAGATGGCCGAGATGCTGGACTCCGAATTCAACGACAAGCGCATGTATGCGCTCCGCCGGTGCGAAGAGATCATGTGTGCGGACGAGCCTTACGGCATCAGCCGCTGCGGAACGAAGGAAGATATCCGGAACCTCAAGCGCGAAAGCCTGACGGAAGCGTGGAGCAATCTGATCCACCACGCGCGGGCGGAGATCATGGTTTTGGGCGACTGCGACCCGGAACCGGTCTACCGCGATTTTTCCGCCGCTTTCCAGAGCCTGGGCCGGACGGATGTGGTCGAGTGCCCCACGTCCGCCGTGGAATCCGCCGTAAAGACCGGCGACGTGACGGAGAAAATGGATGTGGCGCAGTCCAAGCTTGTCATGGGCTTTCGCACCGCGTGCGCGGAACCGGACCGGTCGGTGCCCGCCATGAAGCTGCTGAGCGCCCTGTACGGCGGAACCCCGAATTCCAAGCTGTTCCTGAACGTGCGCGAAAAAATGAGCCTCTGCTATTACTGCAGTTCCCTGTTCAACCCGATGAAGGGGCTTCTGCTGGTCCAGAGCGGGGTGGAGTCCGCCAACATCGACCGTGCGAAAACCGAGATTCTCGCGCAGCTCGACGAGATCCGCAAGGGCAGTTTTACGGACAGCGAGCTGGACGCCGCCAAGCTGAGCCTGCGCAACAGTTACCGCACGCTGGCCGATTCGCTCGACGGCCTCGAGGGCTGGTACCTCTCCAAAACGTTTTCCGACCCGCTCCGTTCCCCGGAAGAAGAGGCGGGAATGCTCGACGCCGTAACGCGCGGGGAGCTGACGAAGCTTGCCGGCTCGGTCACGCTCGACACAGTCTATCGCCTGACGGGGAATGGGGGAAAAGCCCAATGAATCCAATCAAGGAAGTAAAAAGCGAACGGACGGGAGACAAATATTATGAGGTCCGGCATCCTTCCGGCCTCCGCATTTTTGTCTATCCCAAGGAAAAGAATCACTCGACTTATGCCGTCTTTGGCACAAAATACGGCTCCATCGACAACTGCTTCAAAACTTCGGACGAGCGGGAGACTCATCAGGTTCCGAACGGGATCGCGCATTACCTGGAGCACAAGCTGTTTGAAAGCCAGGACGGGGACGCGTTCGCCCGCTACGCAAAAACCGGCGCTTCCGCCAACGCCTACACTTCGTTCGACATGACGTGCTTTTTGTTTTCCTGCACGGAAAACGTCGACGAATCTCTGGAGATCCTGCTGGATTTTGTCCAGTCCCCCTATTTTACGGAACAGACGGTAAAGAAGGAGCAGGGCATCATCGGCCAGGAAATCCGGATGTACGACGACGACCCGCAGTGGCGCGTGATGTTCAACCTGCTGGGGGCCCTGTACCGCACGCACCCCGTGAAGATCGACATTGCGGGCACGACCGAGAGCATCGCGAAGATCACCCCGGAGCTTCTGTACCAGTGCTACCATACGTTTTACAATCTGAACAACATGGCCCTGTGCGTTGCGGGAGACGTCGACCCCGAACGGGTCCTCGCCCTGTGCGACAAAATGCTGAAACCGTCCAAGCCCGTCTCGGTGGAGCGGATTTTTGAACCGGAACCCGAAAGCATCGTCCGCCCGAGGGTGGAGCAGAAGCTGTCCGTCGCCGTCCCGCTTTTCGAGCTGGGGTTCAAGGAGAGCACCGCCGGGGGCCGGGCGACGGGCAAACAGGTTGCGGAAACGGAGATCCTGCTGGAAGCGCTGTCGTCGCCCGAGTCCCCGCTTTTCCGCAGGCTGCTGGACGCCGGCCTGATCAACGAAGCGTCGTTCGGCCATGAATATTTTGAGGGCCCCGGCTTCGCGTCCGTCATCTTTTCCGGCGAGTCGAAGGACCCCGACGCGGTGGAAGAGGAGATCAAAAGGGAGATTGAGCGCTTCCGCAGGGAAGGGATCGCGAAGCCCGCGTTTACGCGCGCCAAAAACGCCGTTTACGGACGGAACATCATGGCGCTGAACAATGTGGGCAATATCGCGAATTCCATGATTGCCCTCGCGTTTGCCGACCGCGAGCTGTTTTCGTATATCGACGCGGTTGCGGATGCGGACGCGGACTCCGTTTTGGCGCGTTTGGAAACGCAGCTGGAACCGGAATCTTCCGCGCTTTCCGTCGTGCGCCCGCTTTCCTGACGGCACGGCGGGGCAAAGTCCGGTTTTCCGGCGGTTTCAAATAAATGCATAAAAGAAGTGGTGATGCAGCATGTATCATGTCCAGTTCCCCGGTTTCGGGTTCAGTTTCCAGATCAGCCCCATCGCGTTTACGGTCGGCGGGCATTCGTTCGCCTGGTACGGGATCATCATCGCGGTGGGCTTCCTGCTGGCTTTTCTTTATGTGATGAAAAGCTGCAGGCGGTTCCATATGGACGAGGACAAGCTGATCGACGCGGTGATCGTCGGTATCATCGGCGGCGTGATCGGCGCGCGGATCTACTATGTCCTGTTCGATTCCAGCAGCCAGTACCTCAAGAACCCGGTCAGTATTTTTTACATCTGGGAAGGCGGCCTCGGCATCTACGGCGGGATTATCGGCGGCCTGCTCTGCGGCGCGATTGTGGCGAAGCTGCATAAGATCAGCGTGCCGGCCGTTCTGGATCTGGCTTCGCTGGGCTTCCTGATCGGGCAGAGCGTCGGCCGCTGGGGCAACTTCGTCAATCAGGAGGCGTTCGGCACCGCAACCGACCTGCCGTGGCGCATGGTCAGCGAAAGGACGGAAATCGTTTCCTCCGCGGGCGTGCACCCCTGCTTTCTGTACGAATCGCTCTGGTGCCTGCTGGGCTTTGTGCTGCTACATATCTTCAGCAGAAAATTCCGGCGGTACGACGGGCAGATCTTTTTGCTCTACACCCTTTGGTACGGGGTCGGCCGCTTCTTCATCGAGGGTCTGCGTACCGACAGCCTGATCACCCCGGTCGTCCCGCTCCGCGTTTCCCAGGTCGTGGCCGCCGCTGCGGTCGCCGCGTCCGTCGTGCTTCTGGTCGTTTTCCGCAGGCGGACGGTCCTGACCGGCTGCGGCTCGCCGAAGATCATGGAACTGAACGCCATTGTGGATGAGGTCGAAGTGAAAAAGCCGGAAGAAGAGCCGGACGACGGCGCCAGCACGATTTTTGCGAGCGCGGAAGATGCCAAAAAGGTCATGGCCGGCGACTCCATCCGCGAACCGGAGCAACCGGGCCGGGAAGAATCGGAATCCCCTTCCGCGCCCGATGAGAAAGACGAAAAGCCTGCGGAAAAGGCAGAGCCCGGAAACGCGGAGCCGGAGGACGGAAAACCCGCGGGGGAGAAATAAAATGGCGAAGATCATAGACGGAAAAGCAATCGCGGCCGAAACGAGGGCGAAGGTCGCGGTGGAAGTAAAAGAACTCCGGGGACGGGGCGTCGTCCCCGGTCTCGCCGTCGTGCTGGTGGGCAGCGATCCCGCGTCCAGAACGTATGTGAACAATAAGGAAAAAGCCTGCGCCGCCGCCGGGATCCATTCCGAAAAATATACGCTGCCGGAAAGCACGGGCCGGGAAGAGCTTTTGGATCGGATTTGCAAGCTCAACCGGAAAAAGGAAGTCAACGGGATCCTGGTCCAGTTTCCCCTGCCGAAGGGCCTTGACGAGCGGGCCGTCATCGAGACCATCGACCCGCAGAAGGACGTCGATGCATTTCACCCTTCCAACGTGGGCAGAATCCTGATCGGGGATTACCGCTTCGTGCCGTGCACGCCCGCCGGGATCATGGAACTGCTGCGCCACGAGTCGATTTCCGTGGAAGGCAAAAGCTGCGTCGTGGTGGGAAGAAGCAACATCGTCGGCAAGCCGATGGCAATGCTTCTGATGCATGCGAACGGGACGGTCACCATCTGCCACAGCAAGACGAGAAATCTCACGGATGTCTGCGCCCGCGCCGACATTCTCGTGGCGGCGGTCGGAAAACCGAAGTTCGTTACGGCGGACATGGTAAAGCCGGGCGCGGTCGTTATCGACGTGGGCATGGACCGCGACGAAAACGGAAAGCTGTGCGGCGACGTGGATTTCTCCCGGGTGGAACCCGTCGCTTCCCGCATCACGCCGGTTCCGGGCGGCGTGGGCCCCATGACGATCGCCATGCTGCTGAAAAATACGGTCACGGCGGCGAAAATCCAGAACGGCATTCCCGTTCAGTAGACGGTTGAGGTTGTTGCGATGAGCGGCCTTTTAGACAGAATAAAATCCCCGGGAGACCTGAAAGGGCTGTCATCCGAACAATTGAAGCGGCTTTGTTCCGAAATCCGGACGCGCATTATCCGGACGGTTTCCACAAACGGCGGCCATCTTGCGTCCAATCTCGGCGTGGTGGAGCTTACGGTCGCGCTGCACCGGGTCTTCTCCTCGCCGGACGACCGGATCGTCTGGGACGTCGGCCATCAGTCCTATACCCATAAAATGCTGACGGGGCGCGCCGACCGCATTTCCACCATCCGCACGAAGGGCGGGCTTTCCGGTTTCCCGAACCGTCGGGAAAGCCCGTACGACCCGTTTACCTGCGGGCACAGCAGCACGTCGATCTCCGCGGCCCTGGGGCTTGCCAAAGCGAGAGACCTTGCCGGAAAGGTCGGGTATGTCGTCGCGGTGATCGGGGACGGCGCGCTGACCGGGGGCCTGGCGTACGAGGGGCTCAACAACGCCGGCCGCTACCGGAAGAATTTTATCGTCGTCCTGAACGACAACAAAATGTCCATATCGCGCAATGTGGGCTCCATGGCGCGGTACCTGGCGAAGCTCCGCACCGAGCCTTCCTACCTCCGCATCAAGGGAAACGTGGAGAAAATCCTGGACCGTCTCCCCGGGATCGGCCGGCCGATGCACCATGTGCTGACGCGTTCGAAAACCGTGCTCAAGCAGATTCTGTACAACAGCACGATTTTCGAGGACATGGGCTTTTATTACTACGGCCCGTTCGACGGTCATAACGTCGACAAGCTGATTGAGGTTTTCACCAATGTGAAAAGCATCGACCATCCGGTTCTCCTGCATGTCCTGACGCAGAAAGGGAGGGGCTATTCGTTTGCGGAGCAGAACCCGGGGGCGTTTCACGGCGTGCCCCGCTTCAATATCCGGACGGGGAAATCCGCTTCGTCCGGCCCCGGCTTTTCGGCGGCGTTCGGCCGGGCGCTCTGCGATTTTGCCGAGGAGGACGGCAGGATCTGCGGCGTCACCGCGGCTATGCAGTCCGGGACGGGCCTGACGGAGTTTGCCGCCCGGTTCCCGAAGCGCTTTTTCGACACCGGTATCGCGGAAGAACACGCCGTGACGTTCTGCGGCGGGCTTGCGGCGGGCGGAATGCTCCCGGTTTTCGCGGTCTATTCCTCGTTTTTGCAGCGCGGATACGACCAGCTGATCCACGACGTCGCCATTCAGCGGGTCAAAGCGGTTCTCGCCGTGGACCGCGCGGGCGTCGTCGGCGAGGACGGCCAGACGCACCAGGGCATTTTCGACGCGGCGTATTTCAACACCATCCCCGGCGCGACCGTATACTCCCCCTCCTACTACGACGAGCTGCGGTCGTGCCTGCGCCTGGCGCTTTACGACGGGCCGGGACTTGCCGCCGTCCGGTATCCGCGCGGCGGGCAGCTTTTCCGCCCGTATGATTTTCAGCCTTCCGGCCGGCCGTACGACCGGTACGGCGAGCCGGACGCGAAAATAACGGTTGTCACGTACGGCCGGCTGTTTTCGTTCGCCTGCCTGGCCCTTTCGAGGCTGAAAGAGCGGAATGTGAAAATCAGCATCGTCAAACTGAACCGGATCCGGCCGGTGGACCGGAGCGCCGTCCGCGCGGCGGCGGAAGCGGAGCATGTCTTTTTCTTTGAGGAAGGGATCGCCCGGGGCGGGGTCGGCGAACACTTCGCCTATCTGCTGAGCCAGTCCGGCTTCCGGGGAAAGTACCGCCTGCGGGCCGTCACGGGGTTTGTGGCCCACGCGACGATGGCGGAAACGCTGGCCTCGCTGGGCTTGGACGACAGCGGCATGGTGAATATGATTCTGACGGAGTGCGCGAGCAATGAAGAAAAAAAGATTGGACTGCCTGATTTATGAACGCGGCCTTTCGGAAAGCCGCGAAAAGGCGAAAATTGCCGTCATGATGGGGAAAGTCTATGTGGACGGCCAAAAACAGGATAAGCCGGGCACCATGCTTTCGGCGGATGTGAAGATCGAGGTGCGCGGGGATGCCCTGCCGTATGTCAGCCGCGGCGGGCTGAAGCTGGCGAAAGCCCTCGCGGTTTTCCCGATCGACCTCCGCGGGAAGACGACGATGGATATCGGGGCGTCCACCGGCGGGTTTACCGACTGCATGCTCCAGAACGGCGCCAAAAAGGTGTATGCCGTCGACGTCGGGTACGGCCAGCTCGCGTGGAAGCTCCGCACCGACCCCCGCGTGGTCAGCCTGGAGCGCACCAACGTCCGCTACCTCACCGCCGCGCAGGTGCCGGAACCGGTCGATTTTTTCAGCGTCGACGTCGCTTTTATTTCCCTGAAGCTGGTTCTGCCCGTCGCCCGGCGGTTTCTGGCGGAAAACGGGCAGGGCGTGTGCCTCATCAAGCCGCAGTTTGAGGCCGGGAGGGAAAAGGTCGGCAAGAAGGGCGTCGTGCGCGACAAAGCCGTCCACGCCGAAGTTGTGCGGGACATCGCCGGATTTGTTCTGCAAAACGGTTTTTCTGTCCTGGGCCTGACGTTTTCCCCCGTCAAGGGGCCGGAAGGAAACATCGAGTATCTGCTTTTTCTGCGGAAATCGGAGGCACCGTCCGGGGCGCTGCCGGACATCGAGGGACTGGTCGAGCAGTCGCACCGGATTCTGAACGGCGGTGAGTCCGCATGAAGATCGCCGTCCTGCCGAATCTGAGCCGCGCGAAGGCGCAGTACCACACGGTCCGCCTGATCCAGAGGCTCCGCGGGCTCGGCTCGTCCATTTTGATGCAGAGCCGGTACCGGGACGGCTTTGCGAATCTGGACGTTTCCTTTTATGAGGATTTCAACGAGATGATCCGGGCCTGCGACCTGATGGTGGCCCTCGGAGGGGACGGCACCATCATCCACTGCGCCAGGCATGCCGCCAATTTTGACAAGCCGGTCCTCGGCGTGAACGTCGGCCGCCTCGGGTTCCTCGCGGAGCTGGAAACCGATGAGTTCGACGAGCTCGGCAAGCTCGCCGCGGGAAATTATCACATCGAGGACCGCATGATGCTGGGAATCCGCTATCTCGAAGACGGAAAGGTGAAAACGTGCGCCGCGCTGAACGACGCGGTCGTTTCCCGCGGGACGCTTTCGCCCATGCCGGATTTCAAGGTCGGGTTCAACGGCCAGACCGTGTGCCATTACCGCGGCGACGGGCTGATTGTCGCCACTCCGACCGGCTCCACGGCGTATTCGCTTTCCGCGGGCGGGCCGATCATCGACCCGCAGCTCGCGTGCATCCTGCTTTCCCCGGTCTGCTCCCATTCGCTCCTGACGCGGCCGGTCGTGTTCGGCCCGGACGCCAGGCTGAGCGTCCGGACCTGTTTCCGTACAAAGAGCGAGGCGTTCCTCACCATGGACGGGGAAATCTCCGTCCCGATCGATCCGGCAGGGGAAGTCGAATTTTACCGCTCGGAAAAGACGGTGCGCATCGTAAGGCTCAAGGACCACAATTTCTATGAGATCGTCAATCAGAAACTGGGGGACGGGAGGAATGAGATTTGAAAAAGAGGCGCCATGAAAAGATTCTGGAATTGATCGAACGCTACCCCATCGACACGCAGGAAGAGCTGCTGCGGCTCCTGCGCGCCGAGGGCTTTGACGTAACCCAGGCCACCGTTTCGCGCGACATTAAGGAGCTTCGGCTGCTCAAAACCCTTTCTCCGGACGGAAAATACCGCTATGCGCCGGCAAAGGACGAGCTCAAGGAAAATGCCGGAAAATTTTATTCCCTGTTTGCCGATTCCGCCGTTTCCGTCGACGTTGCCCGGAACATCGTCTGCGTCAAATGCTCCACCGGCATGGCGAACGCCGTCTGTGCCGCGATGGACACGCTCCGCTGGGAAGACGTGGTCGGGACGCTGGCCGGGGACGACACCATCTTCATTCTGACGAGAAACGAGGAGGCAGCGGCCCGCCTTGCCGCAAAACTGAAAAATATGATCGGGTGATTTTTTATGCTGTCGCAGCTTTACATTGAAAATATCGCCGTGATTGAGAAGGTCAGCGTTGATTTCCATCCCGGGTTCAGCGTCCTGACGGGCGAAACCGGAGCCGGCAAATCGATCCTGATCGATTCCATCCATGCGATCCTCGGGGAGCGCACGTCCCGCGGGCTGGTGCGCACGGGGGCCGGCTCGGCCTTCGTGAGCGCGGTGTTCACCGGCGTGGGGGACCGCGCGCGCGGAAAGCTGGAAGAGCTCGGCTATGCCCTGGAAGAAGACGGCACGCTCGTCGTCCAGCGGGAGATCGGCGCGGACTCCCGGTCGTCCTGCCGCATCAACGGCCGGCCCGCCACCGTGTCCATCCTGAAGGCGATCGGCCCGCTGCTTGTGAACATCCACGGCCAGCATGAAAGCTACGGCCTTCTTTCCCCCGAAAGTCACATCGGCTACCTGGACAGCATGGGCCTTCCGCGGGACCTTGCGGAACAGTACCGCCGTGCGTTTGACGAGGCCCGGCGCGTCAGGCGGGAACTGGATTCCCTCAATATGGACGAGTCCCGGAAGGCCCGCGAGATCGACCTGCTGACCTACCAGATCAACGAACTGGAAGCCGCGGACCTGAAAGAGGGCGAGCAGGAGGAGCTGAACCGGCAGCGGTCGCTGTACCGCAACAGCGAGAAGATCGCTTCCGCCGTCGCGGCGGCCAAGGAAGCCCTCGACGGCGGCGAAGAGACGGAAGGCGCGGTCTCCCTGGTTTCCTCTGCCGCCGCCGCGCTGAGCGAGGCCGGGCAGTATCTTCCGGAGCTCCGCACGCTTTCGGAGCGCCTGCAGAGTCTTTCCTACGACCTGGAAGACTGCGGCGGCGAGCTGCGAGGCGATACCGATCGGGCGGAGTACGATCCGGAGGAGCTGGAAAAAATCGAGGAAAGGCTCGACACGATCTACCGCCTCGGGCTGAAATACGGCGGCTCCGTGGAAAACATGCTGCGCTTCCTGGAAAAGAGCAGGAAAGAGTTGGCGAAGATCCAGCTTTCCGACGAGACTTCCGCGAAGCTGCGGGAGCAGTACCGGCAGAGCGCGGCCCTGGCGAAGCAGCTTGCCCTTCAGATTTCGGAGTGGCGCTCGCGGGCGGCGCACCGGTTTGCCGCCCGCGTCAGGCAGGAACTGGAGTTTCTGGACATGCCCCACGTCGTGTTCGATGTCCGGCAGGAACGCTGCCCGCTGAACGCCAAAGGCTGCGACAAAGTCGAGTTCCTGATCTCCACCAACGCGGGCGAGCCGGCCAAGCCGATTGCGAAGATCGCGTCCGGCGGCGAGCTTTCCCGCATCATGCTCGCGGTCAAGACCGTCCTTGCCGGGCGGGACGACGTGGGCACGCTGATTTTTGACGAGGTGGACACCGGCGTCAGCGGGAGGGCCGCCCAGAAAATCGGCCTGAAGCTGCGCGAGGTTTCTTCCAGCCGGCAGGTCGTCTGCGTGACGCATCTGGCGCAGATCGCGGCTTTGGCCGACACGCAGTACCGTATCCGCAAGGAAGTGCGCGGAGGCAAGACGTTTACGCAGGTCGGCGAGCTGGACGAGGACGGCCGCGAGCAGGAACTTGCCCGCATGATCGGCGGGGCGAAGATCACGTCCCTCACGCTCCGGAACGCGGCGGAGATGCTCAAGCTGGCCCGCTCCGAACCGAAAAAGCCTTGACAGACCCGGGCCGGTACGCCTATAATGGTTCCATTGGCAAGGAAGGGAAGAAGTAAGCCGAACATTCCGGCAAAGAGAACCCGCGGCCGGTGCGAGCGGGCGCGGAATGCGGCCGAACTACATCCCGGAGCCGCCGGGCCGAACTTCGTTTGTGTAGGCCGGGCCGTGCGCGCACGTTACAGCGCGGGGGTATGAAGCCTCGTTTGTACCCGCAAAGGCTGCCGCCGTGAGGCCGCAGCGAACTGAGGTGGTACCGCGGTAACATCCGCCCTCTGCAGCTTTCGCAGGGGGCGTTTTTGTGCTTCCCTGCATGAAAATGGAGGAAACAACATGGGAGTCTATGAAGAACTGAAAGAGCGCGGGCTGGTCGCGCAGGTTACGGACGAGGAGAGGGTACGCGACCTTCTGAACAACCGCAAAACGACGTTCTACATCGGGTTCGACCCGACGGCGGACAGCCTGCACGTGGGCCATTTTATCCCGATTCTGGTCGCGTCGCACCTGCAGCGCGCGGCACACGCCCATCATGCTGTTCGGCGGGGGGACCGGCATGGTCGGCGACCCCACGGGAAAAACCGAGATGCGCCGGATGCTGACCAAAGAGGAGATCGCGCACAACATTTCCTGCTTTCAGAAGCAGATGTCGCGCCTCATCGATTTTTCCGGGGACAGGGCGATCATGGCGAACAACGCCGACTGGCTTTCCAACCTGAACTACATCGATTTCCTGCGCGAGATCGGCGTATGCTTTTCCGTCAACCGGATGCTGGCCGCGGAATGCTACAAACAGCGGCTGGAACGGGGCCTTTCGTTCTTTGAGATGAACTATATGGTGATGCAGAGCTACGATTTTCTGGAGCTTTACCGCCGTTTCGGCTGCCGGCTGGAGCTCGGCGGGGACGACCAGTGGAGCAATATTCTCGGCGGCGTGGAGCTGATCCGCCGCAAGGAAAACGGGGAAGCCTTCGGCCTGACGGTTTCCCTGCTGACCAACAGCGAGGGCAAAAAGATGGGCAAGACGGAAAAGGGCGCCGTCTGGCTCGACCCGGAAAAGACCTCCCCGTTCGATTTTTACCAGTACTGGCGCAATGTGGACGACGCCGACGTGGTCCGGTGCCTGAAGGTCCTGACGTTCGTCCCGCTGAAACAGATCGCGGAATTCGCCGGCTTGGAAGGCCGGCAGCTGAACGGCGCCAAGGAGCTTCTCGCCTATGAGATCACGAAGGAGATCCACGGCAGGGCGGAAGCGGAAAAGGCCCGCGACGCGGCCCGCTCCATCTTCGGCCGGGGTGCCGGAACGGAAAATATGCCCTCTTCGGAAATTTCCGAGTCCGACTTTGCGGACGGAAAAGTCGGCATCCCGGACCTGCTGGTCAGGGCGAAGCTTGCGCCGTCCAAGTCGGAGGCACGGCGCCTCGTGGCCCAGGGGGGCGTTGCGGTGGACGGCAAAAAGGCCGAAGCGTCCGGCGCCGCCCTGACGGCCGCGGATTTCCGAAAACCGGACGGAACGTACGTCGTTCTCCGGAAAGGCAAAAAAGTGTACCATAAGGTGATCCTCACGCATTGAGCAAAACGGCCCGTCCGCCGGTTCCGTTCCGACGGGCCGTCCCGGTATTTTGAACCTTCGCGGATTTTCCGCGGAGCGCAGGAGGAAACGGTCCATGGCGAAAAAACACGGTTACTGGGCGGCGCCCGGAATCGTTCTGGCGGTTCTGCTTTCGGTGTATGCGTCATACGGGCTGTTCCCGTTCGGCACGGGGACGGTTTCCTGGTGCGACATGAACCAGCAGGTCATCCCGTTCCTGATGGACTGGAAAAACATCCTTTCCGGCCGGGCGGATCTGTTCCTGAACCTTCAGAACGCCGGCGGAATGAGCTTCTGGGGAGTTTTCCTGTTCTTCGTCAGCAGCCCGTTTTCCTTCCTGGTGGTTTTCGTTCAAAAGCCGCAGGATTTTTATTATTTTGTCAATCTTCTGCTTATGCTGAAGATGATGACCTGCTCCGTCACCGCCGTCTACTATTTTAACCGCAGGTTCCCGGACCTGACCTGCCTGCAGGCCGTCTCCCTTTCCGTCATGTACGCTTTTTGCGGCTATGCGATGTTCTATTACCAGAATATCGTCTGGCTCGACGTGATGTATCTTTTCCCCCTGCTGCTCGACGGCCTGGCAAGGCTGGCCGGGGAAAACAGGGTGCTGCCGTATACGGTGGCGTTCGCGGCGATTTTAACGGTCAATTTCTATCTGACCTATATGGTCGTTATCTTCCTGATTTTAGGGTGCGGCGTCTACCTGCTGGCCTGCGTCCCGCCGCCGGAGCGCCGCGGGGTGACCCTGCGGTTCGGCCTGTCCACGCTGGCTGCCGGCCTGATGACCGGGGTGGTCTGGCTTCCCTCGCTGCTTCAGTACCTCAAATCCGCCCGCACGGGGAACCTGGTCTCCAGCCTGCGCTCCGGCGGCATCCTTTCCCGGCTGGACACCACGCTCCCCGTCGTGCTGTGCACCGGCGCGATCGGCGCGGCGGTGGTCATGGCCCTTGTCCTGCGGAAATACCGCGAAAGCCGGGTCCGGTGGATTCTCTGGATGCTGTTTCTGGTGCTGGTTCCGGTTTTTCTGGAACCGGTCAATAAAATGTGGCAGACCGGGAGTTATCAGTCCTTTCCGGTGCGTTACGGCTATATCCCGGCGTTCCTCGGGCTGATTCTGTTTGCGGCGTGCGTTTCCGCCGTCAACCGGGACCGCTTCCCATCCCGAAGCGGCTTTTCGGCCCTGCCCGCGTCGGAAGCGTTTCTGGCGGTGGCCGCCGTGGCCTTCTGCGCCGGGATGATCGTAAAATTCAACTTTGAAACGGTTACCGCCTACACAAAGACTCTGTGGGGGAACTCGGAAAGTTTTCGCCAGCTTCTGCTGCTTTCGGTCGCCGCGTCGTTTGCCTATCTGATTCTGCTTCTGCTCTATCATTACCGGGGAATCGGGCGCGCCGTCTTTTCCATTTTTCTCTGTGTGCTCGCCGTCGTGGAAGCGGCCTTTTATTCCAGCGTCTACGTCGCTTCGGCAAAAAGCAACGCGCAGTATTACAGCCCGGTTCTGGACCTGAGTGGAAAAATCAGCGACAGCGGTTTTTACCGGGTGAAGATGGACCGCAAGTATTTCGAAGTGAACCTGGTCGGGAGCATGGGCTACAATTCCCTGAGCCACTACACTTCCCTCACTTCCAAAGACTACATGTTCGGCATGAAAAAGCTGGGCTATTCGTCCTATTGGATGGAGGTCAATTCAAACGGCGGGACGAAGCTGACCGACGCGATTCTCGGCAACCGGTATGTCATCACGAAAACCGACGGCCTTTCGGCGGCGGAAAAGCCGGTTTACGGGAACGGCCTGTATTCCATCGTGAAAAACAAGATCTCCCTTCCCATCGGCATCGTCATGCGGTCCGGCCGCATTGGAAGCCTGGAAAAGCTCCCGGATACCACCCGCCTGCTGACGCAGCAGTATCTTTTCCAGTCCGTTTTTTCCACCAGTCAGCAGCTCTTTGTCCCGTACCGGCCCGCGTCGCTGGATAACGTCACCGAGACGAAAGACGGTCGGTATCGGCTCTCCCTTCAGGATCCCCGCTACGAGGGGACCGTCACCTATAAGATCCCGGTGGCCGGTACCCAGACCTTGTATTTCGACTGCTTCGACCAGCTGACCAACCGGCTGTATGAACCGATCAATTCCAGCTTTTCCATCACGGTCGACGGGAAAATGCTGGAAATCCAGTACCCGTCCCAGCCTGACAACGGCCTTTTCTGCCTCGGGACTTTTACGAACCGGACCGTGACGGTCGAGATCGGCGTTCTCCGGGACGTCGATGCAGAATCGTTCGGAGTCGCTGGCCTGAAGGACGACGTGCTGCGGGACGCGGTGGACCGTGTCGGCCGGGCGTCCCTGAAGCAGACGGGGAATTCGGTCACCGGCACGGCATTCTCCGGCACGGACGACGCGTATCTTTTCCTCCCGATCAGCTATGATTCCGGCTACACGGCGGCGGTAAACGGAAAGCCGGCGAAGATTTCCCGCGTGTTCGACACCTTTATGGCGGTTCCGCTGGAAAAGGGCGAGAACCGGATTTCCGTTTCCTACGTCCCCGCCGGATTCCGGCCGGGGCTGGCGATTTCCATTCTCGGCCTGGCCGGCCTGCTCCTGCTGCATTTTGCCGTCAAAAAAAGGGCCGTCCGAAAGCTGGACGGCCTGGGGGCGCCCGTGAGCGTCCTGTTCACCGCGCTTTTTGTCCTGACCCTGGCGGCCGTCTATCTTTTCCCGCTGATCCTTATTCTGCTGTAACGGCCATAAAAAGCGGCTCCCGGAGAAACCGGGAGCCGCTCAGAGTGAAGACAAAGTATCGAAAAGAGGTACTTTGTCTTTTTTT
>JALCPO010000023.1 GCA_022650455.1 Oscillospiraceae bacterium | reverse complement strand
GCAGGTCCATCTTTTCGACTTCCTTGCCCGCCATATCAAGTACTGCTACTGTAGGCATTTCCGTTCCTCCTTCCCTCACGCCCGGGCAGCTTTCACGCTGTCACGGATGACCACGATGCCGCCGTTCGGGCCGGGGACCGCGCCCCGGATGGCGATCAGGTTGTTTTCGGCGTCCACTTTCGCCACGGTCAGGTTCTGCACGGTGACCCGCTCGGCGCCCAGGTGCCCGGCCATCTTCATGCCCGGGAACACTCTGGACGGGTCCGAGTTGGAGCCGTTGGAACCGCCGTGACGGGCGTTCGGGCCGGTGCCGTGGGATTCCTTCAGGCGCTGGAAATTCCAGCGCTTGATGACGCCGGCGTAGCCTTTGCCCTTGCTGGTAGCCGTGACGTCGACTTTGTCGCCGACGGCGAAGACGTCCGCCTTCACCAGGTCGCCCACCTTGTAGGCGTCCGGGTCGTCGAACCGGAACTCACGGAGCGTTTTCTTCGGGGCGGTGCCCGCCTTGTCGAAATGGCCCTTCATGGGCTTGAGCACCTTCTGGGCCTTCACGTCGCCGTAGCCCATCTGCACGCCGGCATAGCCGTCGTTTTCCACCGTTTTCTTCTGCGTCACCGCGCAGGGGCCGGCTTCCACCACCGTAACGGGAACGGCCCTGCCTTTTTCGTCGAAGATCTGCGTCATGCCGATCTTCTTCCCGATAATTCCTTTTTTCATGATTGACCTCCTTGCAGGTTATTGGTTGGCCGCCCGGCCAACATGACCCCGGCCGCCGGTCGGTTGAATCAGAGCTTGATCTCCACTTCAACGCCTGCGGGGAGCTCCAGGCCCATCAAAGACTCAACGGTCTTGTTCGACGGCCTGAGGATATCGATCAGCCTCTTGTGGGTCCTCATCTCGAACTGCTCGCGGCTGTCCTTGTATTTGTGGACGGCGCGCAGAACCGTGATGATCTGCTTTTCCGTCGGAAGCGGAACGGGGCCGGAAACCCTCGCGCCCGTGCGCTTTGCGGTCTGCACGATCTTTTCGGCCGACTGGTCGACCAGCTGATGATCGTACCCCTTGATTCTGATCCTGATTTTTTCCTTGACTGCCACTTTGGATCGCCTCCTTGTTGTAGTTGGCGGGCGACGCTTTTCAAATCCTAACACTGTGCCGGGTGTTTCTTCCATCCGAACAAAAAAGCCGGATTTCCTTGCGAACCGAAAATCCGGGTGTAGGCTCAAAAAACGTCTGGGCACACGGAAAACGGGCCAACGGGCCGCTTTCTCCGCACGCTCAAAAATATCTGTCGCCCGGTTTAAAATCGGACATACTCCACGGAAATAACCGGCGAAAACGCCACAACCTCCCGCTTCAACGCATATCTGTCGCAGTCGTGCTTTATTATAATACCACCGGGGCGGCCGGATTGCAACCCTTTTTTCCCTGTTTTTTAAACTTTTTGTGCCGGCCGCTCTATGCGCAGAACCCGGGTTCAGCCCGTCTGCTGGGTTTCGCCCTTGTCCTCGAGGAGCTTCACGCGGATTGTTTTGGACGAACCGCTGCCGGAAGCTGCATTCGTATCAACCGTCATGGAAATCACGTCGCCCGGCTTGTGCGAATTCAAAACGGCATACAGGTCGTCGAGCGAGGTGACTTTTTTGCCGCCCGCCGCCGTGATGACGTCGCCGACCTTCGCGCCCGCGCGGGCCATGTCGCTGTCGGACGCGATCGAGCGGATCAGGACGCCCTGCGGGTAGCCGAGGAGGCTGCCCTGCGCGTCCCCGCCCACGTTCTCCCCGGTGATGCCGAGGCGGGTGCGGCCGGAAACATAGCCGTTCCGGATCAGCTCGTTGATGACGGACTGCGCCCGGCTGACCGGGATGGCGAATCCCATGCCCTCATAGCCCGTGGCGAAGATCTTGTTGGAATTGATGCCGATCACCTGGCCGTACATGTTGACCAGCGGGCCGCCGGAGTTGCCCGGATTGATGGCGGCGTCCGTCTGGATGTAGGTCATGCCGTTGTCGCTGTGGCTTTCGATGGCGCGGTTCAGGGCGGAGATCATGCCGCCGGTCAGGGACCCCGCGAAACTCAGGCCGCCCGGGTTGCCGATGGCGAGCACCTCCTCGCCGATCTCCATGCCGTCGACGCTGCCGAACACCGCGGGCGAAAGGTCCTTGGCGTTGATTTTCAGCACGGCGAGGTCCGAGGTCTTGTCGAAGCCCACCACTTTCGCCTGGTACGCCCGGTTGTTGTGCAGGACCACCTTCACGGCGTTGTTCCGGGAATAGTTGACCACGTGGGCGTTCGTGAGGATATAGCCGTCGGCGGTGGCGACGATGCCCGTGCCCTCGCCGGTCTCGCTCTCGCCCGCCGTGGTGCCGGAACCGGAGATCGTTGTCTCGACCCCAACGACGCTCTGGATCACCTTTTTATAGACGGTGGTCGCGGTCAGCGGCGTTCCGGAAGGCTTGCTCCGGACCGAGATGCCCGCGGCGCCGGGGTCCGTCCCGTTGCCCTGCACCCCGCCGATCACGCTGCCGGAGCCGGAAGCGGCGGAGCTCGAGTCCTTCGGCAACGTTCCGTTGAACCCCGAAGAAGCCGAAGACGAGGACGAGGAAGCGGGCAGCCCTTCCCGCGCTTCCGGCTGAACGGAGTAAAAGACGAACGCGACGAGAAGCCCGACCACGACGACGCCGAGCACCCACAGGAACACCTTTAAGCCGCCGTTCATCTTATGCGGCGGAGGCGGGGTCGGGCCGTACGGGTTCCAGTAAGGCTGCCCGCCCGGAGGAGAATAGGGGTTGTCGTACCGGTTGTAATACCCCGGGTCGCGGTACTGCCCATAGGGCGAGCCATACTGGCCGTACGGGGCATACGGCCCGCCATTCTGCGGATTTCCGCCCTGTTCCTGGCTCTGCGGGCCCCCGTCCGGACCGGCTTTCCCTTCCGGGCCGCCGTTTCCGGAAGGATTTTCCGGCCCGGAGGGGCTTTCCGGGGAACCGCCCGCGTCCTGCGCGGGGGAAGGGGTTCCGCCGTTTTTCGGTTCGTTCTCCCAGGGGCTTTTCTCCTGATCGTTCATATCATTACCCTCTCTGTTTTTTCGGATCGTCAGTCGTATCGGCGGTCGTTTCCACCATGCGGGGCTGGTCGGCGCGCTGCTTTTCGATTTTCTGGGGAATCCAGAACTCGAAGCGGGTGAACTTGTTCGGCTCGCTGCCGGCGGTGATGTCGCCGCCGTGCAGCCGCACGATGGTTTTTACGATATACAGGCCGAGGCCCATGCCGTTTTTATCCCGGCTCCGTGATTTGTCCGTCTTGTAAAAGCGCTCGAAAACCATCGGCAGTTCGTCGGGCGCAATGCCGGGGCCGCTGTTTTCAATCCCCACGGTCGTCCTGCCGCCGTTCTGGGAAAGGTCGATCTGAAGATACCCGCCTTCGTTGGTAAATTTTACGGCGTTGTCGATCAGATTATACACGACCTGATGCAGCATATCCGGGTCTCCGTCGACAAACAGGCTTTTCGTGTCCCCGAGGCCCCGCACCTCGATCTTCTTTTCCTCGATCTTCTGCTCGAACGAGAGAAGGGCGACCAGAACGGTATTGGTCAGGTCGAACCGGGCGGGGTGCAGCTTCAGCGCGCCGCTGTCGATGCGGGAAAGGTCGAGCATGGTGCGCACCAGGCGCGAAAGCCGCTTCACTTCCTGGGAAACGATGTTCAGGTAATGTTTCTCCTTTTCCGGCGGGATCGTCCCGTCGAGGATCCCGTCGATAAACCCGGCGATGGTGGTCATCGGCGTTTTCAGCTCATGCGAGACGTTCGCAATAAAGCTGCGGCTGGAGCTTTCGCTGGAAGCGAGGGAATCCGCCATGTTGTTGAACGCCACGGCGAGCTGGCCGATCTCGTCGGTGCTCGTGACCGGCACGCGGGCGGAGAAATTGCCTTCGCCGAAGCTGCGCGCGGCGGACGCCATCTTGCGCAGGGGCTGGACCAGCCGGTACGTAAACATCCACACCACGCAGAACGACACCAGGAACGCCGCAAGCAGCGCGAACAGAAGGACCTTCACGATCTCCCACCGGAACGCGTTGAACGAATCCGTGTTGTAGGCGGCAAACACCGCGCCGATCGCGGCGCTTCCCTTCGCCGTATCCACCACGATGGGGACGCCCACAATATAATAGGGGGTCGGGTACATGCCGTTCAGGGTTCCCTCGGCGCTGTAACGCCCGTTCAGGGCCTGGTTCATGATGGCCCGCCCCACCGGCCTGCTCGCGTCCACCGAGCCCCCGCTGCCGTACGCGAGCAGCACGGGTTTCCCGGAGGTGTTGGTGATAAAGATGTCGGACTCGATATTCCGGGCGAAAGCCGTGGTAAAAGCCTGCATGGTATTCATGTTCAGCTCGTAGACGTTGCGCTCGATCGAAAGCGCCGTCCCGGCCGCGAGCGACGCCACGTTCACCGCGTTTTTCTGCAGCAGGTTCCGCTTCTCCGTTTTCCAGTAGCTCGAAACAAAGATCAGGATGACCATGCTGATTACCAGAAAGCTGATGAGGATCACTACCAGGGTGATCCGGAGATATTTTTTAAAAAGGGTTTTCTTCATTCTTTCACCCCGGAGGGAGCGCGCTTCGCTTATTCCTTTACTTCAAATTTATAGCCGACGCCCCAGACCGTTTTGAGCGCCCACTGGTCCGAAACGCCCTCCAGCTTTTCGCGCAGGCGCTTGACGTGCACGTCGACCGTGCGGCTGTCGCCGTAATAGTCGAACCCCCACACCTCGTCCAGAAGCTGGTCGCGCGTGAACACGCGGTTCGGGTTGCTGGCAAGGTGGTAGATCAGCTCCATTTCCTTCGGGGGCGTGTCGATCTGTTTCCCGTTGACCTTGAGCTCGTAATTCGTCAGGTTGATGGAGAGCTTGTCGTATTTGACCTCTTTGACCGGCTCGTCCCCGTTTTTGCCGATCCGGCGCAGGACCGCCTTGATGCGCGCCACGACCTCCTTCGCCTCGAACGGCTTCACGACGTAGTCGTCCGCGCCGAGCTCCAGGCCGAGCACCTTGTCGAACACCTCGCCTTTCGCGGTGAGCATGATGATGGGGCACTGGGATTTTTTGCGGATCTCCCGGCATACCTGCCAGCCGTCCAGGCCGGGAAGCATAATATCCAGTAAAATAAGGTCCGGATTTTCTTTATCGAACAGGTCGAGCGCCTTTTTGCCGTCGTTCGCGATGGTCGTTGCGTACCCTTCTTTTTCGAGGTACAGCCGCAGCAGTTCGCAGATATTCGGGTCGTCGTCCACCACCATGATTTTTCCTGCCGCCATTTTGGTTCCTCCTTCGTTTCCCCGCAGCTCTTATTTTGTCTTAAGCTAAATTATAGAGGACTTGCCGACAAAAGATATGAATATTCTATAAAAATTTTTCGGGCAAAATCGGAACACTTCCGTCCGCGGAGAGAAAAATCCCCGCTTACGGAAAGTCCCGGAACGAGCTGCTTTTCTTATTATAACATTTTACGGCGGCCATAACAAAAGGGCGCCGCAAAATTATTTTGCGGCGCCCGGGCGTTTCGCGCCCCTTGCGGTCAGTCCAGCGAAATGCTTTTGAGGAGGCCGCCTTTTCGGATGATGTTCTGCAAAAAAGGCGGGTAAGGCTGCGCCCGATAAGTTTTCCCGGTTGTCGCGTTTTTAATCATGCCGGTGTCGAAATCGACATCCACCTCGTCGCCGTTTCCGATTTCCTCCGCGGCGGCCCCGCATTCCAGAATCGGAAGGCCGATGTTGATGGAATTCCGGTAAAAAATGCGCGCGAACGAGGAAGCGATCACGCAGGAAACACCGCTCGCCCGGATGGCGATGGGCGCGTGCTCGCGGGACGAGCCGCAGCCGAAATTTTTCCCGGCCACGATGATGTCGCCGGGCTTCACGCTTTTAACAAAATTTTTGTCGATGTCCTCCATGCAGTGCGCCGCAAGCTCCCCGTGCGAGGCCGTGTTGAGGTAGCGCGCGGGAATAATCACGTCGGTGTTGACGTTGTCGCCGTATTTATGGACGGTTCCGTGTGCCTTCATCTTCCAAGCTCCCTTTCGCTCCAATTTTGTCCGGATCGGTCAGGTACCCGGTCACGGCGCTGGCCGCCGCCACCGCCGGGCCCGCGAGGTACACCTCGGACTTCACGTGCCCCATGCGGCCGACGAAGTTGCGGTTCGTGGTGGACACGGCGCGCTCGCCCTCCGCCAGAACGCCCATGTGCCCGCCGAGGCACGGCCCGCAGGTGGGGGTGCTGAAAACCGCCCCGGCTTCCACGAAGATTTCCGCGAGGCCCTCGCGCACCGCGGCCAGGTAAATCTGCTGCGTGGCGGGGATCACGATGCAGCGCACGCCGGCGGCGACCTTCCTGCCCTTCAGGATGGACGCGGCGACGCGCAGATCCTCGATCCGTCCGTTCGTGCAGGAGCCGATGACGCTCTGGTCGATCCTGACCTTTCCCGCCTCGTCGATGGTTTTCGTGTTGGACGGCAGGTGCGGAAACGCGACGACCGGGCGCAGCGAGGAAAGGTCGATCTCCACCGTCTCGTCGTAAGCGGCGTCCGCGTCGGCCTCGTAAACGACGGGCGCGCGTCCCAGGCGGCCTTTTTCATAGTCCTCCGTGACGGCGTCCACCGGGAAAATTCCGTTGCTCGCCCCGGCCTCAATGGCCATGTTTGCAATGGTGAGGCGGTCGGCCATGCCGAGGTGTTTCAGCCCCTCGCCGGTGAACTCCAGCGAGCGGTACAGGGCGCCGTCCACACCGATCCGGCCGATCAGGTGCAGGATGACGTCCTTTCCGCCGATCCACCGGCCCGGCTTTCCGGTCAGCACGACCCGGATGGCCGAAGGGACCTTGAACCACGCCTTGCCGGTGATCATGCCCGCCGCCATGTCCGTGGAGCCGACGCCCGTGGAAAAGGCGCCGAGGGCCCCGTAGGTGCAGGTGTGCGAATCCGCGCCGATGACGCAGTCGCCGGGGCCGACCAGGCCCTGCTCCGGCAGGAGCGCATGCTCGATGCCCATGCGCCCCACGTCAAAAAAATTCCGGATGCCGTACTTGCCCGCAAAGGAACGCACCTGAAGGCACTGTTCCGCGGACTTGATGTCCTTGTTCGGCGTAAAATGATCCATCACCAGCGCGATGCGGCCGCGGTCGAACACGGAATGCGCGCCGCATTTCTCAAATTCGTCGATCGCCACGGGCGAAGTGATGTCGTTCCCCAGAACGAGGTCGAGCTTCGCCTCGATCAGCTGCCCGGCTCGCACCTCCGGCAGACCGGCGTGCGCGGCGAGGATCTTCTGCGTCATTGTCATTCCCAAAGGAATTCCCCCTTCCGCCTTCCCGGGAAGAAAGGCGAAGAATTTCGCTGTTACGCATTTCCGCGATATGGCTTTATTATGGCAGGAAACTTGCGGAAAGAATGTAACACGTGCTACAATCGTAAAAAAGGGATGCGGAACCGGCCGGCCGGTTTCAGAACGGCCGGAAATACCATCCGCAGGGCACAGAAGGGAGGCGGTGCGCCATGGACGACCAGACGAACCGGTGGAGTGTGCTCGAAACGTCCCACAAGCCCCAGATGTATGAAACCGGGGCCATGGTCTACTGGCAGGGAAGCCACGCGGACGCGTTCTATTACCTGAAAAGCGGCGGTGTTCGGGTTTTCCTCGTCTCGGAAAACGGGGCCGAAAAAACGCTGAACATGCTCAAACCCGGCCAGATTTTCGGGGAAGCCGCCTTTTTCGACGGCCTGCCTCGCGTCTCCTCGGCAAAAACGACGCGCCGTTCCGCGATCATCCCGGTGACGCACCGGAGCCTTCTGGAATGCATCCGCAGGGAACCCCAGCTCGCCATGCACCTGCTGACCTATTTGTCGCAGACCATCCGCCTGCTCTCCGCCCAGGTGGATACCGTCACGTTCCAGCAGGCGGACGAACGCCTTGCCCGCCTGCTGCTGAACCTCTCGGCAGACGGTGCCAACGTGCGCATCACGCACGAAGACCTGGCGGCCCGCGTCGGCGTGTCCCGCGTCACGGTCAGCCGCATCCTCGCGGAATTCGCCCGCAGGGGATGGGTCGAGACGTCCTACCGCGAAATCCTTGTTACAAACGGAAACGCGATCCGGACATTTTTACGGAAAAAATACCAGGCATGAAACCGTCAAATATTCCAGAAGAGTCCGGCCGGGGCTGCATTCAGGCAAGCAAGTAAGGGGCGACATCGGCGCGTGGCGAAGCGAGTGCGCCGATATGGGGCCCCGATTTTGCGCAGCAGAATGCAGCCCCGGCCGGACTTCTTACACGGAAGGATAAAACAGGATCGGGCCGTCTGAAAGACTGCGCTTTCAAACGGCCCGATCTGTTTTTCAAGGAACAGGAGAAAAACGGCTTTCGCACGTCCATCCCCGCCCTGGTTTCTGTTAATCTTCAAAAACCGCGCCGCGGGAACCGGACGTGACCAGCTTCGCGTAGCGTTTCAGGTATCCGCTGAGCTCCTTCTGCGGAGCTTTCCACGCGGCCCGCCGCCTTGCGATTTCGGCTTCGCTCACGCGCAGCTCCAGCTTGCGGCCGGAAATGTCCACGTCGATGGTGTCGCCGTCGTGGATCAGCGCGATGAGGCCGCCCGCCGCCGCTTCCGGCGAAACATGGCCGATGGCCGCGCCGCGCGTCGCGCCGGAAAAGCGCCCGTCCGTGATGAGCGCCACGCTGGAGCCGAGCCCCATGCCCGTCAGCGACGAGGTCGGGGCGAGCATCTCGCGCATTCCCGGCCCGCCTTTCGGGCCCTCGTACCGGATGACGACGACGTCGCCTTTCTTGATTTTTCCGCCCTGAATGGCCGCGATGGCCTCTTCCTCGCTGTTGAAGCAGCGGGCCGGGCCCACATGGTGCATCATCTCCGGGGCGACCGCGCCCTGCTTGACCACGCCGCCCTCGGGCGCGAGGTTGCCCTTCAGGATCGCGATGCCGCCGTCCGGGCGGTACGCGTTTTCCACCTTGCGGATCACGGTTCCGTCCGCGTCGGGCGCCTGTTCCACGCGGTCGCGGACCGTGCCGCTGACCGTCGGAATGTCGAGGGCGATCAGGTCCCTGCGGGCGAGTTCCTTCATCACGGCGGGGATTCCGCCCACCTTGCCGAGGTCAGTGATAAAAATTTTCCCGGCCGGGTTCAGCTTGCAGATCTGCGGCGTTTCCCGGCTGATGCGGTCGATGTCGTCAATATCCAGCGGGACGCCCATCTCGTGGGCGATGGCCGTCAGATGGAGCACCGTGTTGGTGGAACAGCCGAGGGCCATTTCCGTGCGCAGGGCATTCCGGAACGCCGGTTTCGTGAGGATGTCGCCCGGTTTGCGGTTCTCCTTGAGGAGCCGCATGACCTGCCCGCCCGCAAGCTTTGCCAGGCGGATGCGCGCCGAATAGACGGCCGGGATGGTCCCGTTGCCCGGCAGCGCCATGCCGATGGCTTCCGTCAGGCAGTTCATGGAATTCGCCGTGTACATGCCGGAGCAGCTTCCACAGCCGGGGCACGCGGCCTCTTCCATCTCGCGCAGCTCCTCGTCCGTCATTTTCCCGGCGGCGTGGCTGCCCACGGCTTCAGACATCTCGGAAAAGCCGATGCGCTCGCCCCGGAACTCGCCCGGCAGCATGGGTCCGCCGCTCACAAAGACGCTCGGCAGGTTCATGCGGCAGGCCGCCATCAGCATGCCCGGGACGATCTTGTCGCAGTTCGGGATGAACACCGCGGCGTCCAGCGGATGAGCCGTCAGCATGACTTCGACGGAGTCGGCGATCAGCTCGCGGGAACAGAGCGAGTACTTCATCCCCTTGTGGTTCATGGCGATGCCGTCGCAGACGCCGATGGTCTGGAACTCGAACGGAACGCCGCCCGCGCTGAGGATGCCGGCCTTGACGGCCTCGCTGATCTCGCGCAGGTGCTTGTGGCCCGGAATGTAGTCGCTGGCCGAGCAGACCACCGCCACGAACGGGCGCCCGATCTCCCCGTCCGTCAGCCCGAGAGCCCGCAGCAGAGCGCGCTGCGGGGCGCGGTTCGCACCTTTTTTGATTTGATCGCTTCTCATATGGATACCCCCTAATCGATTCTGTTGATGGTTTTCCTAAGACGTCAGCTTCTGAAACAGGGCTTTCGACGCCAGGTAATAGTCTTTTTCCTTTCCCTCGATCCCCGAGCCGTAATAGATCCGCAGGGAAAGGCTCAGGTCATTTGTTGCGCCGGAAAGATTGATTTTCGTACCGCCCGCTCCGGCGGCGGTTCCGGAAAGGCCGGCCAGCTTCGGGCATTGGGAGAGCGGGACCCGCATCCTGTCGTAATCCGAGGCGTCTTCCTTCGGCGTGCTGCCGTCCCGGTAGGCAAACAGGTGCTGCCCCTCCTGCTCCAGGGCCCGGAGCGACGCGTCGTCCGTCAGAAAGAGGATGCTGGTCCCCGCGCTGACGTCCGCCATCAGCTTCGTCCGGTAGGCCATATCCATCTGGGCGTCCCCGGTCCCCGCGCCCGAGCTTCCATTCGCGGGCGACAGGGTGTATTGGCTGATCTGGACGACGACCTTCCCGTCCCCGTTCAAGTCCTTCCCGTACTTTGCCATCGCGTCCTGCAGGGCGTCGGCCGCTTCCTCCGGGCAGGCCTGCTGCGTAACCATGCCGACCGTATAGTCCGGCCGCACCGTCCGCACGGCGGACCACACCATGTACCCGGCGACAAGCAGGACGCAGACGGCAACCAAGACCGGAATTTTATGGTAATACCAGAAATTCTCCCATTTGCCGTGCGGGGTTTTCCGCTCCCGCTCCACCTTTTTTTCCGCTTCCGGGTCGTGGATGGTGTCCTCCCCGGCATGCAGAAGATAACCTTCCCGCGCCATAGGGCTATTCCTCTTTGGGCTTCATGGTGGGGAACAGAAGCACGTCCCGAATGGACGGGCTGTCGGTCAGGAGCATGACGAGCCGGTCGATCCCCATGCCCATGCCGCCCGTGGGGGGCATGCCGTATTCCATCGCCGTCAGGAAGTCCTCGTCGATCATGTTGGCCTCCTCGTCGCCCTTCGCCCGCAGCTCCATCTGCCGCACGAAGCGCTCCCGCTGGTCCACGGGGTCGTTCAGCTCCGAGTAGGCGTTGGCCAGCTCGCACCGGGCCACGTAAAGCTCAAAGCGCTCCACCAGCTCCGGCGTGCCGCGCTTGCGCTTGGTAAGCGGGGAAACCTCCACCGGGTAGTCGTAAACAAAGGTCGGCTGCAGGAGTTTGTCCTCGACCTTTTCATCGAACGCGAGGGCCATGATGTCGCCCCACACGTCCGTCGGCTTCGGCTCCAGATGGAGCTGCTTCGCGGCTTCCCGCGCCTTTTCGTCGTCATGCTTGAACGAAAGGAAATCGATCCCCGTGTATTTCAGGATCGCGTCGTTCATGGTGATGCGCCGGAACGGGGACTCAAAATCGATCTCCTCGCCCTGGTAGGCGACCCGGTCGGTGCCGCAGGCCGCCCTCGCGCACGCGCGGACCATGTTTTCCGTACGTTCCATCATGCCGAAATAATCGGTGTACGCCTCGTACATTTCAATGGTGGTGAACTCCGGGTTGTGCTTGACGTCCATGCCCTCGTTGCGGAAGATGCGGCCGATCTCGTACACCTTTTCCATCCCGCCGACGATCAGGCGCTTCAGGTGCAGTTCCGTCGCAATGCGCAGGTACATGTCGATGTCCAGCGTGTTGTGGTGGGTCACGAACGGCCGCGCCGCCGCGCCGCCCGGTATGGTGTTGAGCACCGGGGTCTCCACCTCGATGTAGCCCATGCCGTCGAGCATGTCGCGGATGGTTTTGATGATCCGGCTGCGGCGGACGAAGGTTTCCTTCACCTCCGGGTTGACGATGAGGTCGAGGTAGCGCTGGCGGTACCGCAGGTCGGTGTCCTTCAGGCCGTGGAACTTCTCCGGCAGGGGGAGAAGCGACTTGGCCAGCAGGCGGATCTCCTTCGCGTGGACGGAAATTTCACCCCGGCGCGTCTTGAACACATAGCCTTTCACGCTGATGATGTCGCCGACGTCCCAGTAGTTTTTCAGGTCGGTGTAACTGTCCTCGCCCACCTGGTCGATCTTCATGTAGATCTGGATTCTGCCGCTGCGGTCGTACACGTCCATGAAGCCGGCCTTGCCCATGTCGCGCCAGCTCCGGATGCGGCCCGCGATGCAGACGTCCTTGTTTTCCAGCTCCGCAAACCGGCCGCGGATTTCCTGCGCGGTGATGTCGCGGGGGCAGGTCGTAATCAGGAACGGGTCTTTCCCTTCTTGCAGGAGTCCCTCGAGCTTGTTTTTCCGGATCTCGGCTTCGCTGCTTTCCCGCGCGGACTCCGGGTCCGTCGTCTCCCTGGTTTCCTCACTCATTCTTTTTCCCATGCCTTTCCAGTTACAAAAAAGGCAGGGTGACAAATCCGCCACGCCTGCCCGAATCTTATTTGGATATCGTCAGGACCTCATACTCCATTGTTCCGGCAGGAACCTCGACCTCGACCTTATCCCCGATGCCGTGCTCCAAAAGCGCCTTGCCGACCGCCGACGCGTCCGAAATGCAGCCGTTCACCGGGTCCGCCTCGTTGGAGCCGACGATCTTGTAGTTGACCACCCGGCTCGCGCCCGTGCCCGGATTGGTCACGCGCAGTTCCACCCTAGAGCCGATGTGGATGTTTTCCGGGCTCAGCTCGCTCTCATCGATGACCTTGACGCGCTTGAGCATCGCTTCGATGTCGGCGATGCGGGCTTCCACAATGGCCTGCTCGTTTTTCGCCTCGTCGTACTCGCTGTTTTCGGAAAGGTCGCCGAACGAAAGGGCAACCTTGATCTTTTCGGCCACTTCTTTCCTTTTCACACCCTTGAGCTCGTCGAGCTCGGCCTCCATCTTTTCAAGCCCTTCTTTTGTCAGAAGGATCTCCTTTGCCAAATGCAACGACCACCTTTTGAAAGCCGCGGCGTCCCGCAGCCTTTAATTTTCGGATAATAAATCTTATTATAGTGAGCCCGCGCCGTTCTGTCAATCGGTTCCGCCGGGCAAAACCAATTTTACGGCGTTCCTCCCGCGGACGAAGCCGGCCCGGACGAAGAAGGCGACCCGGGCTCCCGCTCCACCGCCGCGCCCTGCCGGATGAGGGCGGAAACGGCGGTCTGCACCTGCGCGTCGTCGGAAGGGGAAAGGCTGTTCGTCTCAAACAGCCGCCGCTGGCCTTCATCCAGGCTTTTCGTAATGTCCACGCCGATGCCGGCGCCGTCGAACGTCCGCCCGCCCGGCGTGAGGTACACCGCCGTGGAAAGAATCATGGCGGAACCGTCCGAAAGCGGCACCGCCGTATCCTTCGTGCCGTTCCCGGCCGTATTCTCCCCGACCAGAAGCCCCTTTTTGAAGTCCCGGACGTCCGCCGCAAACAACTCCGCCGCCCCGGACGTCCGTCCGTTCACGAGGACGCTGACGGGAAGGCCGGCCTCGTTCGCCCGGGACGTGTATTCCACCGTGACCTTTCCGGCCCGGTCGCGGCTGGTCACCGTGTTCCCCGCCGGGAGCAGCGTATCCAGCACGGCGGCGGCCGCTTCCATGCTCCCGCCGGAGTTGTCCCGCAGGTCCAAGACGATCCCCGCCGCGCCCCGGCGCATCAGCGAGGAAAGCGCGCTGTTGAAGTCGTCGGCCGTGTCCGCCCCGAACTGGATGATTTTAAAATAGGCCGCGTTTCCGTTGATCAGGGATGACTCCAGCGTCTGCTGCGTATATTCCCCGCGCGTCACGGTAAGATCCAGCGACTGCACGCCCGCCGCGGAGGAAGCCCCCGCCCCGGTTCGCAGAATCTTGAACCGGACCTGCGTCCCCGCCGTGCCGTCCAGCTCGTTCACAGCGGCGGCGTATGTGATGCGCGCAACCTCTTCCCCGCCGACCCGGGTGATGGTATCGCCCTTCCGGACGCCGGCTTTCTCCGCCGGGGAACCGGGAAAGACCTCGATGACCTCCATGTTGCCGTCGGCGTCCTGCACCGTGCGGATCCCGACGCCGGTGCTTTTGGAGTCGGCCGAATTCCGGTACGCCTGATACTTCTTCGCGGAAAGATACTGGGAATGCGAGTCCCCGAGCCCCGCGAGGTACCCGGTGCAGATTCCGTCGGTCAGGGCCGCCTCGTCGATTTTCCCGACATAGTCCTGCCGGGCCTTCTGGTCGATCTCGCCCAGCTTGGTGTACATGGCCTGGCGCTCGTTGACGTCGGCAACCTTCGCGTTGAAGCTCTTCATGGCGTACGAGTAGGTCAGCGTCACGGTGATCGCCGCCGAAATGGCGGCGACGGAAACCGCGGCGCCGATCGAAATTTTTCTGCCCATCCGCATCCTTCCTTCCGCCGTCGATACAGCAAAAACGGCAGGACAGGCCTGTATGCGCTCCGCGCACACAGGCCCCCTGCTTTTTTCTATTTTTCACCCTGCCCGGACCCGCGCAAAAGGGTCCTGGTTTCGGGAAGTCCTTCCTTACGGCAGGCGGCCGAAGCTGTGGAAATGGCCCGAGCTGGTGTCAAAGTGCGAGTAGTTGACACCGTCGCCAACGCCGCCGGCGTCGAGCATCGTGTTGTTGCCGACGTAGATTCCCACATGGGAGATGCCGGATTTATAGGTTCCGGCGAAAAAGACGAGGTCGCCGGGCCGGGCGGCCGAGGCCGAAACCGTGCCGCAATAGCTGCGAAGGCCCGCGGCAGTCCGGTACCCCACGTTCCACCCGCTGTGGTTGAGAACCCATGAAACATAGCCGGAGCAGTCAAACGAAGACGGGCTTTTCCCGCCAAAATTGTACGGAACGCCGATATACTTTCTCGCTTCCGCCATCATAGTGGCAAGCTGGCCTCCCCCCGCGCCGGAGCCGCTCCCCGAGCCGCTGTCGCTTCTGGAGATATAATAGCTGGAAAGCCACCGGTTCACAAACGCATCCGTTTCCCGCTGCGCTTTCTGGTTACCCGCCTGGGCGGACTCGGCGTCCTGCCGGTTCCGGCTCAGATTGGCGATCGCCTTCTCCGCTTCGCCGGACAGCGCCACCAGCTGCTGCCGGTTTTGTACCAGCGAGGTTTTCGCGGCGCTGACCGTTTTGCGGTTCTGCACGATCGCCGCCTTCTGCGCCTTGACGCTGTTCAGGTCGCTTTTCAGCGTATTGATCAGGCCGGTATCGTGTTCGGAAACGACCCGCAGGATTTCCGTTTTGTCGGCCAGATCCATCACGTTCTTCGCGCTGAGGATGATTTCAATCTTGGAAGCCTCGCCCGTCTTGTAAAGCGCGCAGACCCGCCCTTTCAGCTTCTCGAAATTCGTCTTAATGGCTTTCTGCTTTGCGGCAATGGATTGCTCCTTTTGCTGAATGTCCGCGTCCAGCCTGCGGATCTGCATATCTTTGCTGTCGATCTGCTGCTCCAGGTTGAGGCTCTTCGCGTCGAGCGCGTCTTTGTACTGCTGCTGTTTCGTCGCGTCGTTCTTCAGCTTCTGGATCTGAGCATCCAGCTGCTTCCCCTGCTGCTGCAGGGACGTCTGTTTCTGCCGCAGGTCGTCCAGCGGCGTGGCCTGCGCGGGGACGGTCCCCGCGGAAACGGCGAAAACCACCGCCACAAAAAGCGCGGCCGCCGCCGTTCTCCGGGATAAATGCCGACCAGTCAATCCAATTGCCTCCCTTTTTTTGCTGTGCCTTCCAGTTTTTTCTGTGCTTTTTAAGCAAACATTGCAGCGCACAGACTGCTTTGCCGCCCCTCCGGGCATCCCGGCCGGGCGGGACGCTTCTGTTCTCTTTCATTTATCGTTTTGGGCTGCTTCTGTGTGGAGGCAGCCCGGAACAGACTTCATAAAAGTTTGCGAAACGAATGCGGTGAAATTTTGTTCCCTTATGGCAGACGGCCGTAGGACTCAACCTGATTGCCCCAGTAGCCGGAAAGGCTTACCGTTTCGACACCGGGTGTGGTATGGGTCTGGTCGCCGTCGCACTGGATGGCCCGCCCGCCGCCGATATAGATTCCCACATGCTCGTAGTCGGAATAGAAAATGAGATCACCGCGCTGAGGATTGGAAACCGGTCTGCAAATACCGTGAAGGCCGCCAACCGTCAGCCGGCCGAAGTTCCATCCGCTGCGGTTGGCAACATACGACACAAAGCCGGAGCAGTCAAAGGTATTCGGCCCTGCGGCGCCCCATTCATACTGACGCCCGATGTATCGTCCCGCTAACGAGACCATTCCGGAAGCGCTGCCGCCTGAAGAAGGGCCGGGATTGGAATAAGTATCGGAACTTCCGCCGGAGCTGCCGCCCGCGGCATTGTCGGAACTTTCTCCCGTGCTGCCGCCGGAACTACGGCTTGAGCCGGTATTGGAACCGGTGCCGGCATTGCTGCCCGTACCCGAGCCGCTGCCCGCGCTGTTTTCCTGGGACGCATTTTCCTGGGACGCGTAGTAATCGGAAAGCCACTGGCTGACCGACGCGTCCGCCGCCTGCTGGGCCTGTTTATTGTTTGCCTGGGCGGATTCCACATTCTGCTGACTCTCGTTCAGAGCGGCAATCGTCCTCGCCGCTTCCTGCGCAAGCGCATTCAGCTGTTTCCGATTCTGTACCAGCGATGTCTTTGCATTGCCGACCGCCTTACGATTCTGCTCAATCGCCGCTTTCTGCTCCTCGACACTGTTCAGGTCGCTTTTCAGCGTGTTGATAAGGGCCGTGTCGTGCTCGGAAACGACCCGCAGAATCTCCGTTTTGTCGGCCAGATCCATAATATTTTTCGCGTTCAGGACGATTTCCAGGTTGGAAGCCTCGCCCGTCAGGTACAGCGCGCAGACGCGCTCTTTCAGCTTTTCAAAATTCGCGTCGATGTCTTTCTGCTTCGCGGCAATCGTTTTCTGCTTTTGAAAAATATCCGAATCCAGATCCCAGATCTGCTGGTTTTTACTGTCGATCTGCTGCTCGAGGTTGATTCCCTTCGCCCGAAGCGCTTCCTGATACTGCTGCTGCCGGGCTTTATCGTTTTTCAGCTTCTGAAGCTGATCATCCAGCTGTTTTCCCTGCTGTTGGAGAGAGGACTGCTGCTGCCGCAGGTCGTCCAGCGGAGCAGCCTGCGCGGGGACGGTCCCCGCCGAAACGGCTAAAATCAGAGCCAAAGAAAGTGTGGAAGTCATGATGCTTTTTAAAAACTGCTTACCAGTCAACGATGTCTCCTCCTTCTTTCTTTAAATATTTGCCGATGGAAATCATCCCGCCGACCGCGCCGAACAGGCTGCCCGCAGCGAGGAACGCCGCGGTAAGCGGCACCGCGATGCCGCCCATCGGGATGGGCGAAAACAGCGTGATGGACGTCAGCGTCCCGACCAGCCTGCCGTACAGAAGCTGCAGCAGCAGGCTGCTGAGGACACCGGAAATCAGCCCGATGACGACGCCCTCCACAATGAACGGCACCCGGACGAACCAGTTCGTGGCGCCGACGGATTTCATGATATTGATCTCGAGCCGCCGTGAGAACATGGTGGCCCGGATGGTGTTGGAAATGATGAACAGCGAAACGAGGCTCAGGAGAAGGATGACCCAGAACCCGCCCGTGGTGACCATATGGTCCAGCTTGGTGAGCTTGGCCGCGATGTCGGAATAATCGTTCACGCTTCCCACGCCGGTGATCTTCAGAATCTTCGACACGGTGTCCTTATATTTGGAAAGGTCCCGGAACGAAACCTGGTACGCGTCCGGCAGGGGGTTGTCTTTCCCCGTCATGCCGGCCAGAAGGTTCGCGTCCTTCTCGCCCAGCATCCCCATCACGTTCTCGATCGCCCGGTCCTTCGGGACGAATTTGCAGCTCGCAATGTTGTCCAGCTTCTTGATCTCTTCCCCCGCCTTCACCGAGGAGAGGACCGGAAGCCCCTGCTGCATGTAGACCCGGACGGAGTTGGTCCCCTCCACGGTCTTCATGGCGGCGCTGATGTTCATGGAGAAAAGGACCGCCGCGCCCGTCAGCAGCAGGCAGGAAACCAGCACGCCGACGGAAGCGAGGGACATGGTGCGGTTGCTCCAGATATTCTTGATCCCTTCGCGAAGCAAGTACCGGAAACTCTTAATCATCCCGCGCCTCCCAGTTGCAGCTGTCCGAAACCACGGCGCCGCTGTTGATTTCAACCACCCTGCGCTGAAAATGCTTGACCAGCGAATGCTCGTGCGTCACCATCAGGATGGTGGTGCCGCGCTTGTTGATCTGGTTCAGGAGATCGACGATCTCAAAGGAGAGCGCGGGGTCCACGTTGCCCGTCGGCTCATCCGCAATCAGGAGCTTCGGGTTGTTCACCAAAGCGCGCGCAAGCCCCACGCGCTGCTGCTCGCCGCCGGAAAGTTCGCGCGGGTGGCACTGGGCCTTGTCCTGCAAGTTCACAAGGCTCAGTATGTACGGCACCCGCCTGCGAATCTCCCGGCTGGACGCGCCCACAACGTGCATGGCGAACGCCACGTTTTCAAACACCGTCATCTTGTTGATGAGCCGGAAATCCTGAAACACCATGCCCATCATGCGGCGGAGATACGGGACCTCGGCGCGCTTCAGCTCGGAAAGCCGCTGCTCGCCGACGACGATCTCCCCATCCGTCGGGCGCTCCTCGCAGGTGATGAGCTTCAAGAACGTGCTCTTCCCCGCGCCGGACTGGCCGACGATAAACACAAATTCCCCGTCGTCCACCTTGATGCTGATATTTTTCAGCGCCTGGGTGCCGTTGGAATACACTTTGCTGACATTTTGGAATTCTATCATGAGACTCGCTCCAAACCAGGCATAATTCCCAGAATTTAACATAATTTTCACTAAAAAACGAGAAAACAAAGCCGTGTCCATCAGTACCTTTTCATGATACCAATGGACACGGAATTTATAAATCTCATTTAGAACTATTTTGTAATATTTTTGTTACACTTTTTGGCAGGGATGCTTTTTCGTCAGAATTTGACGGGATTCGAGGAAAGATACTTCTTCACCATCAGCGCGACCTTGAAAACAATGGCGTCCTCAAAATTGCGCAGGTCGAGCCCGGTGATCTTCTTGATCTTTTCGAGGCGGTAGACGAGCGTGTTGCGGTGGACGAACAGCTTGCGGGACGTCTCGGAAACGTTCAGGTTGTTCTCGAAAAAGCGCTGGATGGTAAACAGCGTTTCGTGGTCGAGGGCGTCGATGGAGCCGCGCCGAAAGACCTCTTTCAGGAAAGCCTCGCACAGCGTGGTCGGGAGCTGGTAGATCAGGCGGGCGATGCCCAGGTTGTCGTAGCTGACGATGGCGCGCTCGGTGTCGAACACCTTGCCGACCTCCAAAGCCACCTGGGCTTCCTTGAAGGAACGGGCCAGGTCCTTGATGCCGGTCACGATGGTGCCGATGCCCACGACGCAGTGGGTGTAAAACTCGCTGCTCAGCGTGTCCACAATGGAGCCGGCCAGCTTGTCGAGGTCTTTCATCTCAATCCCGGGGCGGATCTCCTTGACGAGGGCGATGTCGGTCTCGTTGATGTTGATGATAAAGTCCTTGTTCTTGTCCGGGAACAGGTTCTGGACCACGTCGTACGCGGAAATATCCGACTTGTTCGTCACCTTGATGAGCATGCAGACGCGGCTGACGTCGGCGTTGAAGCGAAGCTCGCGCGCCTTGAGGTAAATATCGCCCGGCAGGATGTTGTCGAGGATCACGTTCTTGATGAAGTTGCTGCGGTCGTATTTCTCGTCGTAATACTGCTTGATGCTGCTGAGCGAAACCGCCAGAAGGGACGCATAACGGCCCGCCTCGGCGTCGCTGCCGGAAACAAAGACCGCGTACTCCGGGCGCGGGCGGTTCCCGAACGATTTATACGTATAGCCGTCCACCACAAAGGCCCCCGGCGAAACGAACGCCTCGGCGGTGACGTTTTCGTTCACTTCGCCGATACGGCCAAGCTCGCTGCAAGCAATAATCACGGACGTTTCATCCATCACGCCGATGGTCCGGTCGATGGCGTCGCGCATTTGGTGGATCACACCCTGAAATAGCCTGTTTGACATGGCAGTCCCTCGCTTTATCGTAATATATCAATCAAAATCAATCTGGAAACCCACTATGATACATTCTACCTAAATTTGGGGTGAAATTCAAGCTTCTTTTTTATATTTCCTAAACTTATTGAAAAAATGCCCCCGGGCCGCAGGCCGCGGCGCCGGAAGCACAATGCTCAGGTCAGGGAACCGATTTCCGTCGACAGAACGACATCGTCCCGCCGGCAGACAAAACGGAATTTCTTTTCAATGCGCTGCACGACCTGCCGCGCGTCCTGAAAAGAGGCCAGCGGAAGCAGCACGAGGAACCGGGTGCTGCTGTAGGGGGCCACAATATCCGCGCTGCGCAGGCCGGTCAGGATGGAGCTGCGGAGCTTTTCCGCCAGCTGCGGGTCCTCGGGGCCCGGCCCCGCGCCGCCCGCGCCCCGGAGCGTGAACATAGCGAGGAAAACCGGCTCCCCCGTGCGGGAAGCCATGCGCAGCTGGATGCGGCACACGGCGCGGAAAACGTCGTAATTGCAGTAATAGGCGCCCGTCCCGCCGTCTTCCTCTTTCAGGTCCTCCACCACCGCGGAAATATCCGCTTCCGCCGCGGCGCCATGATTGACAACCTCTTCGCAAAACGTGCGCAGCGACGCGGAAAGGTCCACGCCGAACCGGCAGTAAAACAGATCCCGCGCTTTGCGGTAATGCCGCGAAGCCTCGCTGCGGCGGCCCCCGGAAAGATACGCCCGCAGCAGAAGGCGGTGGATCGCGACTTCATACGGAAGAAACGCCAGGGCGTTCTCGCAGGCTTTGGCCGCGTCGTCGTACCGGCGCCGCTCAAAATACAGCCCGCAGATTTTTTTCACGCATTCCTGGTAGATCCCGGCAAAATCGGATGCGCAGGCCACCACCCAGCCGCTGTAGGACGATTTCTGCAAAAAGGCGCCCTGGTAAAGCGCAAGGGCGCCTTCATAAGCGGCGATGCGTCTTTCGCCGGGGAGCGAAGCGTCCTCGCCCCTGTGGAAATTCTCCAGGAACCGCTCCGTGTCGATTTCACAGTCATACCGGTTGTTCCACCGGTAGGTGCCGTCTTCAAACAGGATAAACTGGGCGACGGCATTCCGCGAAAGCTCCTTGAGCAGGGAGCGGGCGCGGTAAACCAGATTTTTCAGCGCGTTCTTCGGGTCCCCGCATTGTTTGCCGTCCCAAAGCTCCGCGACGAGAAGGTTCACGGGAGCCGCCTGGAACCGGTGCGCGAGCAGGTACTGGATCAACAGCCAGACGCGTTTCGTATTCCCTTTGAAATTGGAGAGCGCATTCCCGTTGACGGAAATGGAAAACTCCCCAAACATCTTCACTTTTATTTTCGGGCCGCCATTTCCCTTGCTTCGCATCGAGAAATCCTCCTGTGCAATCTTTCCAAATTTTATCATGAAACGCTGCATTTTACAAGAAGATTTTTCGGAAGAAAGACCGCCGCCTACTCCAGCTCCGTCTCGACGACCGCGCCTTTGCGCCTGGTTTCGTTCATGTCGATCACCCGCTGGTTGCGGCTCCCGCGGAACCGCAGGGAAAGGTCCTTCTGGGCGAGGATGAACGGCCCGTCGATGAGGATGTCGGTCTGCGCCAGAAGCGCGTCCACGGCCGGGTCGTGCTTTTCCAGCAGGTCCTCGTACCGGTAGCCGGTGAACGTCGTCACGTCCAGCCCGCGCCCGTGCGCCATGCGGCCGAGCTCGGCGAGCGGGCCCGGCTGGCAGAACGGCTCCCCGCCGCTGAAGGTCACGCCCTTCAGAAGCGGGTTCCCGCAGAGCTGGGCGAACAGGCCGCGGACGTCCGCCATCCGGCCGCCCTCGAACGGATGGGTCTGCGGGTTGTGGCAGCCGGGGCAGTTGTGGGGGCACCCCTGTGTGAAGACGACGTAGCGGAACCCCTTCCCGTCCACGATCGACTCCGGCTCCACGCCGCTGATCCGAAGGCTATATTCCATGCTTCACGCGGTCCCGTTCTTCCGCCCGTTTGGCGTCGTTCCACCGGTCCATGGTCCCGACCAGGTAGCCCGTGATGCGGCGGATGCGCTCGAACTTCGGGCCGTCCTCCGTTTCCTTCCGGTGGCATTTCGGGCACTCGTTGTCGATGATGCCGTTGTAGCCGCAGACGGGGTCGCGGTCGACGGGATGGTTCACCGCGCCGTAGCCGATGCCGCTTTCCTTCATGCAGCGGACCACGGCCTCAAACGCTTCCAGGTTCTTCGTGGTGTCGCCGTCCAGCTCCACATAGCTGATGTGCCCGGCGTTGGTCAGCGCGTGGTAGGGCGCCTCCAGCTTGATCTTGCGGAAGGCCGAAATGGGGAAGTAAACCGGGACGTGGAACGAATTGGTGTAGTATTCGCGGTCGGTCACGCCCGGAATGACGCCGTATTTTTTCTTGTCGATCTTGACGAAGCGGCCGGAAAGCCCTTCCGCCGGGGTCGCCAGCAGGGTGAAGTTCAGGCCGGTCTTTTCGGACTCCTCGTCCATGCGCCTGCGCATATGGCCGATGATCTCCAGCCCGAGCTTCTGGCTCGCCTCGCTCTCGCCGTGGTGCTTGCCGGTGAGGGCCTTCAGCGTTTCCGCCAGGCCGATGAAGCCGCAGCTCAGCGTGCCGTGCTTCAGAACCTCCTCGACGCTGTCGGTCCAGCGCAGCTTCTCGCTGTCGATCCACACACCCTGGCCCATGAGGAACGGGTAGTTGTAGACCTTTTTGGAGCACTGGATCTTGAACCGGTGCAGAAGCTGGCGGATGACCAGGTCGATGCGGCCGTCCAGAAGCTTATAAAATTTTTTGACGTCCCCGTGCGCCTCGATGCCGATGCGGGGCAGGTTGACCGATGTAAAGCTGAGGTTGCCGCGGCCGCAGGTGACCTCGCGGTTCCGGTCGTGCACGTTGCCCATGACGCGGGTGCGGCAGCCCATGTAGGCGACCTCCGTATTGTAGTCGCCCGGCTTGTAGTACTGCAGGTTGTACGGGGCGTCGATGAAGCTGAAGTTCGGGAACAGGCGCTTGGCGCTGACCCGGATGGCGAGCTGGAACAGGTCGTAGTTGGGGTCGCCCGGGTTGTAGTTGACGCCTTCCTTGACCTTGAAGATCTGGACCGGGAAGATGGGCGTCTCGCCTTGGCCGAGGCCGGCTTCCGTGGCGAGGAGAAGGTCCTTCATCGCCATGCGGCCTTCGGGGGACGTGTCCGTGCCGTAATTGAGCGAGCTGAACGGCACCTGCGCGCCCGCGCGGGAGTTCATGGTGTTGAGGTTGTGGACGAGGGCTTCCATAGCCTGGAACGCGGTGCGGTCGGTGATTGCCGTCGCGCTGCCCACGGCAAAGCGGTGTGCCCGCTCCGCTTCCTGTGCCGGGATATCCTCATACCCGTTCGCGCGCTGGTGCTCCGGAAGGTATTCCGCGAGCTTTTTGCCGTAGGCTTCGGCCCCGCCCATCGTGATGTCCCGGCCCACGTCCTTCCGGACGGCGTCGGTCAGGGCGGCGGCGTCATCCGCTTTCATGCCGCGGGAGACCTGAAAGAACTTGGCAAGCTCCTGAAAATAGCTCCGGCGGAACGTTTTGGCCACGCCGGGCGCCATGCAGTAGTCGAAATTCGGGATGCTCTGCCCGCCGTGCATCTCGTTCTGGTTCGCCTGGATGGCGATGCAGGCCAGGGCCGTGTAGGAGCTGATGTCCTGCGGCTCGCGGAGCGTTCCGTGGCCGGTGCAGAATCCGCCGTGGAACAGCTTCAGCAGGTCGATCTGGCAGCAGGTTTCGGTCAGCATGTAAAAATCTTCGTCGTGGATATGGATGTCGCCGCTGATGTGCGCCGAGGCGATGTCCTTCGGCAGGATGTAGTTGTTGACGAAATACTTGGAGCCCTCGGAACCGTACTTCAGCATGGTCCCCATGGCCGTGTCCGCGTCGATGTTGGCATTTTCGCGCTTAAGGTCGACGTCTTTGGCGTCGCGGAACGTCAGCTGGCGGTAGATGCCCATCAGGTCGCCCTCCGCCTGGCGGATCTTCGCGTGCTCGGCGCGGTAGAGAATGTACGCCTTGGCGGTCTTGGCGAAATCGTGCGAGATCAGGCGCTCCTCCACGGCGTCCTGCACCTGCTCCACGGTGGGAACGCCCTTCCCCGTCACCTGATCCGTAACCTCCCGGGTCAGCTTGTCCAGCTCCGCGTCGGATATGGTCTCTTCCCCCACGGCGCGGTTCGCGCGGGAAATCGCGCTCCGGATCTTGCGGGAGTCGAAGTCGGCCACCGAGCCGTTGCGCTTCTTGATTTTCGCTTTCATTCCACAAACTCCTTCCCTGTATGGATCAATTAAAAATAAATTTTTTCACACGAAATCCGACACCCGGCGCGCGCTGTGTCCGCGGCGAAAGCGGCACGGGATAATCGGAATGGAGAACAAACCGATTATACCGCGCCGCCCCGGAAAAGTCAACAACATTTTGAACTTTTATCGCATTGATATACTACATATGGTGTTTATTATAGAAAACGCTTACTTACCGCGGACCCGGAAAGCCGGTCAGCGGAGGACGTCCTCGATCTCCTGCCATTCCGCTTCGCTGAAGTCGGGGTTGCGCAGGCACCGGACGTTCTCGTCCAGCTGTTCCGGCGAGCTCGCGCCGACCAGAACGCTCGCCATGGTCTTTTCGTGCAGGACCCAGCTCAAAGCGAGCTGGGCGGTCGTCTGCCCGCGCTTTTTCGCGATTTCGCCCAGGCGGGCCACCTTTTTGACGCGCTCCGGGGTGATGGCGTCCCGGTTCAGGAAAAACGATTTGCCCGACGCGCGGGAGCCTTCCGGGATCCCGTGGTCATATTTGCCCGTCAGGATCCCCTGCGCCAGCGGGCTGAACGCCGTCATGCCGAAACCGCACCGCCCGGCGGTGCGGAAAAGCCCCGCTTCTTCGACTCCGCGGTCCAGCATGTTGTAGCGGGACTGGCAGATGAGGCAGTGGACCCCCATGCCGTCCAGGAGCTTCACGGCTCGTTCGGCCGCCTCGGGGCTGTAGTTGGAAATGCCCGCGTAGAGCGCCTTTCCGCTCCTGACCGCGGTTGCCAGGGCACCCATGGTTTCCTCCAGCGGGGTGTCCGGGTCCATGCGGTGGTGGTAGAAGATGTCCACATAGTCGAGGCCCATGCGCCGCAGGCTCTGGTCCAGGCTTGCCAGCAGGTATTTGCGGGAGCCATGGTCGCCGTAGGGCCCGGGCCACATGGGGTAGCCCGCCTTGGTGGTGACGAGCATCTCGTCGCGGTAGGGATGGAGGTCTTCCCTCATCAGGCGGCCGAACGTCTCTTCCGCGGAGCCGGCCGGCGGGCCGTAGTTGTTCGCGAGGTCGAACACGGTGATGCCGAGGTCGAACGCCCGGCGGACGATGGCGCGGCAGTTTTCAAAGCTGTCGTACCCGCCGAAATTCTGCCACAGGCCGAGCGAAACGGCGCTCATCTTCAGGCCGCTTTTTCCGACGACCCGGTACTGCATCCCGTCGTAGCGGGAATCGTCCGCCGTGTACGGGGCAATGCTATTTTTTCTCTGCATGTTGATCCTCCCTTATTCTTTTCTCCGCCCATTCGCCGATCCTGCGGATCAGCGGGATGACTTCCCCGCCGTCCCGGGTCAGGCAGTAGTCGACTTTGGGCGGTATTTCCTTGAACTGCCTGCGCTCCACAAGGCCGGCGGAAACCAGCTCCTTCAGGCTGCCGCTGAGCATCATGTCCGTAATGCCGGAAACCGCCCGCTTCACCTGGCCGTAGCGAACCGGTTTCCCCTCGCGCAGCGCCCACAGGATCCGGAGCTTCCATCTCCCCCCGACGGTTTGCAGGGCGTACCGGAGGGAGCCGTCGCCGAAGCCGGATGGCTCCTTTTCCGCGGCGGGCGCCCGGGCGCCGTCTTCCGGGACGGCAACCGGTGCCTTCGCGCGCTTTTCCCGTTTTTTCTTCTTCTCTTTTTTCATGGCTTCTCCTGCGCGGGACGGCGGTTTTCTTTGGAAAAGACGCACCCGCAGTAATTCTGCCGGTAAAGGCCGTACCGGCGGGAAAGTTGGATGGAGCGGAGGGATCCGTTCCGCTTCTTGAAATCGGAGTGCAGGAACCTCACGCCGTATTTTCCGGCAAGCTCTTCCCCGATCGCGTTCAGCTCCTGCGCGTTTTTATAGGGGCTGACGGTGAGGGTGGTGGTAAACCAGTCGAAATTGCCGGCTTTCGCGTACTTCGCGGTCTCCTCCAGCCGCATCCGGTAGCACCTGCGGCAGCGTTCCCCGCGCTCCGGGTCGTGCTCGTGCCCCTTTGCCATCTCGAGAAAATGGAAGGAATCGTACCGTCCTTCCACAAATTCCACCGGATACTGGACCGGCAGCTCGGAAAGCAGGCGGCGGACTTCGCCGACCCGTTTGACGTACTCCTCTTCCGGCGAGATATTGGGATTGTAATAGAACAGCGTAATCCGAAAATACTGCGAAAGATACTCCAGAACATAGCTGCTGCACGGGGCGCAGCAGGCGTGAAGCAACAAAGTGGGTACTTTGCCGTTCCGGTTGCGGATGGTTTCGTCCAGCATCTTCTGGTAATTGATTTTTTGCATGCCTCACACCTCCTTTTGGCAGCCTTTTGAAAAAAGCCGCGCGAAAACTTTTCCGTCCCGCCAAGCCGGCTACATGAGCCGACCGGCGCCGCGCGCCGTTCCGCGGAATTGGGGCCCCATGCCGATGCACTCGCATGCAATTCCGGGCGGCCCTGAATTTACTCGCCTTTTGGCAGAGCCGCAATGCCGAGTTCGCGAAGCTGCGCCGCATCGACCTCGGTCGGGGCGTCGCTCATCAGCTCGGCGGAGGACGCGACCTTCGGGAAGGCAATGACGTCGCGGATGCTGTCGCAGCCAAGCATGACCATGACGAGGCGGTCCAGCCCGAACGCCATGCCGCCGTGCGGCGGCGCGCCGTAGCGGAACGCGTTGGTCAAAAAGCCGAAACGCTTTTCCGCCTGCTCCGGCGTAATCTTCAGATCGCGGAAAATGCGCTGCTGCAGCTCGCGGGAATGGATACGGATGGAGCCTCCGCCCACCTCGTTGCCGTTGAGCACCATGTCGTAGGCGACGGCGAGGACGTTTCCGGGGTCTGACTCCAGCTTATCGATGTCCTCTTCCCGCGGCATGGTGAAGGGATGGTGCATCGCCACCCAGCGGTTTTCCTCTTTGCTGAACTCGAACATCGGGAAGTCGGTGACCCACAGCAGGGCGATCTTCTTCGGGTCGATCAGGCCGAAGCGGCGGGCAAGTTCGCAGCGCAGGGCGCCCAGCGAATCGAAAACCACCTTGTTCCCGCCGCTCGCCACAAGGAACAGCACGTCGCCCGGTTCCGCCCCCAGGGCCGCGCGGACGGCTTTCGTTTCCTCCCGAGAAAGGAATTTTTCGTAGGACGACGTCTCCGCGGAGGACGCGAGCCGCGTCCAGGCGAGGCCCTTCGCGCCGTAGGACTTGACCCATTCGCCCAGCCGGTCGATGTCCTTGCGGCTGAGCGCGTCCGCCTTCCCTTTGAGATTGATGCCGCGCACGCTTCCGCCCCCGGCGAGCGCCCCCGCGAACACGCGGAACGGCGTTCCCTTCAGAAGCCCGCTCAGGTCCGTCAGTTCCATGCCGAAGCGGAGGTCCGGCTTGTCGGAGCCGAAGCGGCGCATCGCCTCGTGCCACGTCATGCGCGGCAGGGGGGTGGCGATCTCGACGCCGAGGACTTTTTTGTAGGCGTCGCGGATGAACCCTTCCGCGACCGCCATGACGTCATCCTGCGTCACGAAGGACATCTCGAAGTCGATCTGCGTGAACTCCGGCTGGCGGTCGGCGCGCAGGTCCTCGTCGCGGAAGCAGCGGGCGATCTGCATGTAGCGGTCGAACCCCGAAAGCATCAGGAGCTGCTTATAGAGCTGCGGGGACTGCGGCAGCGCGAAGAAACGGCCGGGGAACACGCGGGACGGCACGAGGTAGTCGCGGGCGCCTTCCGGCGTGGACTTGATGAGGTCGGGCGTTTCGATTTCCAGAAAGCCGCTGTCGTCGAAATAGTCGTGCGCGACCTTGACGATCTGGTGCCGCCGGACGAGGTTCCGCTGCAGGTCGGGGCGGCGCAGGTCAAGGTAGCGGTACTTCAGCCGCAGGTCTTCCTTGACGCCGGAGTCGTTCTCAATGGCGAACGGGGGCGTTTCGCTCCCGGCAAGGATGCGAAGCTCCGTCACGGCGACCTCGACGCCGCCCGTCGGAAGTTCCGCGTTTTTCGAGGAACGCTCGCGGACGACGCCTTTCGCGGCGAGGACGTACTCGGCGCGCACGGAAAAAGCCTTGCGGAACACGGCGCGGTCGGTCGCGCTGTCGAACGCGAGCTGCACGATGCCCGTACGGTCGCGCAGGTCGATAAAAATCAGCTGGCCGAGGTCGCGCTGCCGCTGCGCCCAGCCGCAGACGGTCACTTCCCTGCCGGCGTCGGCGCTCCGCACGGTGCCGCAGTAACAGGTCCTTTTCAGGCCCTTCATCGATTCTTCCATTTCCGGAATGCCTCCAAATTTTCAGGATTGCGGCGGGCGGGGAAACGGCCCCGCGCCGCCTTTTCATCAAACGGGTTCCCGCGGGGGATCAGAACGTCAAATCGCCGTCCTCGGCCTCGCTGCTGATTGCGGCGAACTGCCCTTCGAGGTCGGCCTTCAGGTCGACCTTCGTCTTTTCCCCGGTTTTCATGTTTTTCACCGTGCCTTTTCCGGACGCCAGCTCGTCGTCGCCGAGGACCAGCGTGAACCGCGCGTGGATCTTCCCGGCATACTTCATCTGTGCGTTCAGGCTGCGGCCGACTTCGTCGCACGCCGCGGCGACGCCGCACCCGCGCAGTTTGTGAGCCATGCGGAACGCCTCTTTCTGCGCCGCGCCGCCGACCGACGCGACATACAGCCCGCAGGTCTGCGGGGCGGGGAATTCCACCTTCTGTGCCGCCATGATCATCAGCAGGCGCTCGATGCCGAGGGCAAAGCCCAGCGCGGGCGTGGGCTTGCCGCCCATCTGCTCCACCAGGCCGTCGTAGCGGCCGCCGCCGCAGACGGTGCTCTGCGCGCCGAGGTCGCCGGAAACAAACTCGAACACGGTGCGGGTGTAATAATCCAGCCCGCGGACCATGGTGGGGTCGACCTCATAGCGGATCCCGACCGCGTCCAGATTTTCCCGGACCTGCCCGAAATGCGCCCGGCAGTCGGGGCAGAGATAGTTCAGGATGCTGGGCGCGCCTTTGGCGACCTCGGCGCACTCCGGATTTTTGCAGTCCAGAATCCGCATGGGGTTCCGGTCCAGGCGGGAAAGGCAGGTTTCGCAGAGCCTGTCCCGACGCGCCGTAAAGTAGGCCCTGAGGGCCTTGGTGAATTCCGCGCGGCAGGCCGGGCAGCCGATGGAATTGATCTTCAGGACGAGATTTTTGACCCGGAGCCGTTCAAAGAGGCTGTGCGCGAAGGCGATGAGGCCTGCGTCGGCGACCGGGAGCGCGGCGCCGAACATCTCGGCGCCGAACTGATGGAACTCGCGCAGGCGGCCCGCCTGCGCCTTTTCGTACCGGTAGCAGGGCGTGGCGTAGTAGAGCTTTACGGGCATCGGCTCGTTGGAAAGGCCGTGCTCCAGGTAGGCGCGCACCGTGCCGGCGGTGCCCTCCGGCTTTAAGGTGACGGAGCGGCCGCCCTTGTCCTCGAACGTGTACATTTCCTTCTGCACCACGTCGGTCGTCTCGCCGACGGAACGCTGAAACAGGCGGGTGTCCTCAAAGACCGGCGTGCGGATTTCACCGAAGCCGTTGATCTCCGCCTCGCCGCGCATCACGGCTTCCACCGTCTGCCAGCGCCCCGCGTCCGCGGGCAGGATGTCCTGCGTCCCTCTCTGCGCATGAATCTGTTCCATAGCATACTCCTTCTTTTTCTTTGCGGAAAGAAAAAGAAGGCAAAAAGAAACGACACCGCCCCATTGGGGCCGCCTTCCGAACGAATTCTTTCCGGCAAAATACTTCTCGTACACTGCGATCGGATTATTACTCTTTATGAACTCTATACTTTCCGGGAACGATCAAAAGAACAAAAAATCCCCGTCCCATGCAAAGGGACGAGGGAAGTTCCGCTCGTGGTGCCACCCTTTTTCAGAGACCGAAGTCTCCCTTCCAAAGTGCCCCTGTCGACGCGGGGCGGCGTTCGGCTCGCGGATGTCTTCCCCGGAAATCCGCTTCGCGGGGGCGCTCTCAGCCTCGGCGCCTTTTCTCTGTGCGGGATTCCCGGGTACTCCTTCCGTTCTTCGCCGGAATGGCTACGATTTCGGGTTCAGGATATTGCGCCAGTCGAGGTCGCCGCGCTCCAGCCCGTGGATAAGCACCTCCGCGGTGGCGATGTTGGTCGCCACCGGGATATTGTGCATGTCGCACAGGCGGAGCAGATTCATATCGTTCGGCTCGTGCGGCTTCGGGTTCAGCGGGTCGCGGAAAAACAGCAGCAGGTCCACTTCGTTGCACGCGATGCGCGCGGCGATCTGCTGGTCGCCGCCCTGCGAGCCGCCGAGGAAGCGCTGGATCTCAAGCCCCGTGGCTTCGGACACCATCTTTCCCGTCGTGCCCGTGGCGCAGAGCGTATGGCGGCTCAGCACGCCGCAGTAGGCGATGCAGAACTGGACCATCAGCTCTTTTTTTGCGTCATGGGCAATTAAAGCGATATTCATAAACTCCCCTCCAAAAAGGCAAACTTCTCAGAATTTCTGAAGCGGCGGCAGCGGGACCCGGTTCCCTTCCAGGCGCGCGGCCAGACGCGCGAGGGCCATGGCCCCCGGCGACTTCTGCGGCGCGGGTTTCGCGTTGGCGGCCGCCGCCGCCAGGAGCGGGTCCTCCGGGATCACGGCGATGAGCCGGACACCCGCCGCGTCGATGACGGAATCGAGGTCGCGGTAATACCCCTGCGTGCGGAAATTGGCGCCGCTGAACCGGTTGATGATCAGCCGCTGCTGGGTGACGCCGGCTTCCTGCAGCCGCAGGCGGGTCTGCGCCGTGTTGCGCAGGCAGACCGGGTCCGGCGTGGCCACCAGCATGGCGCGCCGCGCGGACGCCGCAGCGCTCAGGAAGCCTTGTCCCACCCCGGCGGGGCTGTCGATCAGCACATGGTCAAAATAGCGGGCGAAAATCCCGACGAGCTCGCGCATGAT
>JALCPO010000022.1 GCA_022650455.1 Oscillospiraceae bacterium | reverse complement strand
TGTTTCATGCGAATCCGACCGCGTTTTTATTTTAAAACCATCTCGGAATCAAAGCCGCTTCATTCAACGTATGGTCAGTCTGTCGAAAAAGTCCAGCGAATGGATGCGCTTTTTGCAATGTCTTTGCGCAAGATAGTATGAGTGAAATGAGCAAAAATCTTCCGGCCGGCAGGCGTACCAGCGAAAGGTCCTAGAGTGTGGATGCAAACCATCAAAATAGCCAAACAAGAGCAGCAGCGAGGTAAGTAACAGCAAGAAAAGAGGATGCGCCTTTCTCATATCTGGTAGCAAAGCGACGATGGTTTTTAAGCTTCAAGAACAAATTTTCAACCAAATGCCGTTCGTTGTAAACATGCCTATCAATATCGCGCGGGTGCTTTGCGATAACACGGCTGGGGATAACAACGATTCCGCCACGCTTTTCGATCCAGCGGACAAATTTGTCGCTGTCATAGCCTTTATCCGCCAAAATCAGTTTCCCCTGCGAATCGAACGGTTCCAGCAAAGTTTTTGCAAGACAAATATCGTTACGATTTCCACTGGAAAGAACAAATCGTAAAGGATTTCCAAGGCCATCGACTACAGCATGAACCTTCGTGGTCAGTCTTCCCCGGCTTCGTCCGGTTTCTTCTTCGTGAGGCCCTTTTTGAACAGCCGCCGTGCTGATGCACTTTGATTGTGGCGCTATCCGGCATTAACGTGGTCTCGTCCACAATGTCCTGCTCAATAAGGGCAGTAAACAATTTTTCCCAGACCCCTTGTTGTGCCCATCGACGGAATCGACTGTATTATACGCTGCTCCACGGGCCAAAGCATTCCGGAAGGTCTTTCCAGGGAATTCCTGTATTCAGCCAATAAATGATGCCGTTGAGCATCTGCCGGTTATCCTTTGCTGCTCTGCCACACTGTGGCTTTTTCTCTTGGGGGCAGCAATTCCTTTATTCTATTCCATTGTTCTTCTGGGTATTGTCAAGAGAAGTTCGCAATTTCAGGGCTCCGGGATATGAATCAGGCAGCATTTGCCATAACTGGGCCGTATGCTGTCCGGCAGCTCATTCCGCAAATTGCGGACGCCGTAATCGGGATGGGCTTTTCGCGCTGCTTTCAGGGCCGATACCGTTTTGTCGTCCGAACTGGGGTAGTTCTTCCGCTTTTGCCGCGCATAAAATCCTTCCCGCCGGACAGAACAAAGCCAGGCAGCATAACGCAATACTGGATGTACCGTGATTCCGATCAATCCATGCGTAGAGATGCCGCGGCTTTACTTCCGTTACCGGTCCGCCATAAAACCCAGCGCTTTTTTGAGGATCGAATTTGCTTCCCGTGGTTCCGTGTTTTCCCTTTCCAGCCGTTTCATTCCATCCTCCGGGCTTTCTCCCGGGCGCAGCCCTTTGATCGCGATGCCGCGGCTCAGCTGTTCTTTCCTCTGCCACGCGTAAAGCGTTTTTGGGGAAACATCCAGTTTTTCACTCGTTTTGCGTACCCCAATTTCGGAGACCAGCTTCATCGCGTCATCCCTGAATTCCTGACTGTATTTCTTTACCATTCCCGCACACCTCTCCTTTATTTTATCACGGTTGGGTGTACGCTTTTGTTATATCACTCCAGAAAAATGGGGCAAGACCTATCCCTCCTGTGTGAAAAGCTGGGAAGATAGTTGGGAGATTCTCTCCACATTTTACGCATACCCGGCGGAGATCCGGAAAATTATATACACGACGAACATCATTGAAGGCCTAAACCGCCAGTTTCGCCAGATCGCCAAGAACAAACCGTCCTTTACAAACGACGATTCCCTGCGCAAGATGCTGTATTTGGCGTCGAAAAAGATTGTCAAGCATTGGACGTGCCGGTGTCGAAATTGGGACATGGTTTTAAACCAGCTGAACATCCTGTTTTCCGACCGACTGGCAGGCTGATTTGCTCTGAAAAGTAGAATTTCCTCAAAGCTGCTTCGGCATTCACGCTTCGCGCATACCTCGGCGGCTTTGAGGAAAAAGAAACAATCAGGAGCAAATCCATTCTTTTGATTCACACTGTAAATCAAAAAAGTTACCCGTATTTTTGTCTGAGCTGAATTCCTTTTTACACAGAATTTTCCGGAGTGCCAGAATATCTGCCCAAATCTTTTGACATCGCACTTTCTTCAGAAAACCAAATTGCAGACTTCATTCAAAAACTTAATCACAGACCCCGCAAATGCTTAGAATGGAAAATTCCCTACGAAGTCTTTTTTGAGAAATCGTTGCACTTGACTTGACAATTCAAGGCTTTACTTTAAAAGATGATAAGAGCCGCATAGTCCGGTTCATACATTTCACGTCCAATATTCTAAAATTCTTATTATCCACGCCTACCACAGTCATACAAGCGACAATGCCTCTGTAGGCCGTTTGAAGCTTACAAAGGGCATTGTTCATTTATTTGGGGTTGCTGGGCAATTGCTGATTATGCGCGCGGAGCTCGATGTGGAGTTCCAATCCGAGGCCCTGCGCGACACGTGCGAGAAAGTCCAGGGAAGGATTATAGTTGCCACTCTCAAGGCGGCTGATGTTGGTCCGCTGGATGCCTGTTTTTGCTGCGAGTTCTTCCTGCGTTAAGCCCTGCTCGCTCCTGGCCCGGATAATTTGAGATATTACCTCAAAATGAGGCCGGAGCGCTTCATACTCAGCCTTGACCTCCGGGTTTTTCAAAAAGTCTTTTTTGGCGTCATACCACGACCTTAAATTGTCCATCACAGATACCTCCTTCTGTAATCATCCATGTACCTGAGAGCGGTTTCCAGTTCTCGCCTCGGCGTTTTCATATCCTTTTTCACGAAGCCGTGCAACAGGATGAAAGTGTCTCTAACGGGGAAAAAATAGAATATCCTTGAAATATCGCTGCCGTGCTGGATGCGCAGTTCCATCATTCCTTTGTATCTTTCACCGGAAACCGCCTTTACATACGGTTCACGGAGCGCGGCCCCGTGTTCCTCCAGCAAGTCGATTTCCCATAAAGCTTTTGCCTGATGCTTCGAAGGCAGAGACGCGATGAATACGCTCACTGGCTCCTCTCCGTTTTCTTTGGCGTAAAGCCTGACATTCCATCCCATTCACTTTCACCCTATGCTATTGTATCATATATGATACAAAATGCAATAACAATTTGAGACCTTATGCCAAAGCCCGCCCCCATCGCCGCAGGGCCGGAACCATGCGTCACTTAAACAGCCTTGTAGAATTGATGAAGGATATAAAGCGCCGTATTCCGCCCCGCTTCCGAACCAACAAGATTGTAAGCTTCCTGCCGGTAATGAAAGGAATCCTTCATTAAATTCCGTGCCGACATTTCAGCAAACTTGGTCGAAACCAGGACGGCCTTTTTATAATTTTTACAAAAATCGGTTTGTGCCTGAATAATTCCGCTGTATTGGCCCGGCAAATCCCGCTGATTGCCGATCCGTATTAAAAAGCACATTTCAGGTCCCTTGGTCAGCATGGCATCCAGCATTTTCCGAAGTTTTATTTGATATTCATCCGGCGGCATTTCCTGATCGCCGTCCGTTTCTCCCTGACACCATACCATGAATTTTTTTCTGATTTGATAGTCATGGCGGATCAAATAGTGACTCGCGCTGTCCAACCTGTCGATGGCATCCTTCAGATAACTCCCTCCGGGCTGCCACGCATTGATGGATGAACCGCCCTTCGACGCCGAAACCCCGACAACAGGTATTTTCGTGAGACTGTAGTATTCTATCACGAAAGACGAAACCAGCGACCCGGTCTTCCTGCCGGGCTCACAGATGCCGGAAGGATTGTTTTCATCTGCTCCGAACGGCTCAACAAGATCGTATAATCCGGAAGGGTCGCTGATTGCCCTGAACTCATAGCCGTGCCCTTTCGGCACGACAGGCGCCTCGGACGCCGTACCTCTGCCGGCCATATTGCTTTGTCCCATAAATATCGCTAAATCCACAACACGCGCTTCCATTTATCCCAACCTTCCCTGAATCAACACGCGTAGGTTTCAATGACGGGTGTCTTCGCAGCGTCCCCCAACATAAAATTGCCTTTCTTTGACGAAACGTAACCGGGAACTGAAGCTTGGTTCATATGATATCATCTTTCTTTCCTGTTTTCAATCGTGTTCCGGCCGCATTGCCTTTGGTGCGGCCAGCCGCCCTATTCACAGGCAAAGATAAAATATTCAAAAATTACCATCTGGCCGCGATGAAAACTTTTGAGCATAAACAGGAATCCATTTTGATATTCTGAAGCCATCAATATGGTCCACATATCTTATCCCCATAAAATCATCCCGTTTTTTGACATCAAAAATAACAGGGAAGAAATTCGACCCGGCCCGGCGGCAGGGAACTGATATTCCGGATTTTTCCTTTCAAAATTCCCTGCACCCCGTACAGTCCGGCATAGACGGTCGCCGTCCCGTTGAACGCCATAAATTCTTTGATGCAGCCATAGGCCGTCGAATTAATGACGGCCGTCGGCCCTCCGGATTGCACGATCATGCAGTTGCCGTTCCTACCCGTCAAACATCCAGGTAACCGGCTCTCGGCCGGATACCGAAGGCCTGGCACAGGGAACGCAGCTGGACGTCGGTGATGGACTGCCGGACCGGCATCCGCCCGATGGTCATATAGACCTGGGCCGCTTTTTCCACCGTTTCAATCAGGCCGAACGCCTCGTCCATCGTTTCACCCGTCCCGAAAATGCCGTGGGCGGCCCAGATCACAATGCGATGATCCCGGATCTTTTGGGCGGTTGCCTCGCCAATCGCGTCGTTGCCGCAGACCATCCACGGCAGCACGCCGACTCCTTCCGGGAAAACGACAATGCATTCGGTGCACATGCGCCACAGCGTCTTGGTGAATTTTTTTTCATCCAGATCATGAACGAAGGTCATCGCCAGAAGATTGAGCGGATGGCAGTGCATGACGACGCGATGCTTCGGGTCCGCCTTCAGCCGCTGCACATGGTTCATCAGATGGGTCGGGAGCTCGCTCGTCGGGCGCCCGCCGTCCTCGAATCCCCAGAGGATCTCATAGGCGCGGCCGTCCGGCCGAATCCGGATGACGCCCAGATTATCCTGCGGGCAATGTTTGACATTCTTAAAATATTTGCCGGTTCCGGTCACGATAAAATACTGTCCCGCCAGCGGGGAAGCGTCAAAATCGAGGGTCAGGGTGCGAAGGACCCTGCCGGGGTCCAGGTACGCTTCCACCATCGGGGCATCCAAGCGGCAGCTGATGTTTCCGCCGTTGCGCTCATCCCACCCCAGACGGTACATATTGGCCGTCGTTTCACACATCTCCCGGACAAACGGCGCTTCAAAAATATTGTTCATTGACGTTGCCTTCCCTTTCCGTTGTTTTACCGTTTCAAAAGGACTTCCCGTTCATAGGCACGCGCTTCGTCCAGCCACTTTGCACCGACCGGCACATTGTTCCGTTCGCAGAATTCATCCCAGACGGCCTGCCACGGCATGGACTTCATCTCCTCCAGCAGGGCCAGCCGGGCGGTATAGTCGCCTTCCCGCTCTTTCTGTTTCAGGATCTGCGTCGGCTCCAGAAGAGCGCGCAGAAGGGCTTTCTGCATATTGCGCATTCCAATCACCCAGGCGGCCACCCGGTTGACGCTGGCGTCGAAGAAATCAAGGCCGATATGGGTGCGCCGGAAAAGGCCGTTGCGGATCAGTTCAAAAGCGATCTCCTGCAGCTCGTCGCTCAAAAGGATGACATGGTCGCTGTCCCACCGGACGGGACGCGAAACGTGCAGCAAAAGCTCGTCGGTAAACAGCAGGACGGAGGAGATCTTATCGCTGACGTATTCCGTGGGGTGGAAATGCCCGGTATCCAGGCAGACCGCTTTATGGTTTTTTACCGCGTAGCCCAGGTAAAATTCATGCGAGCCGGTCACATAGCTTTCCGAACCGATCCCGAACACCTTGCCTTCCACGGCGTCCAGGTTGGCGGACTCGTCGAGCTTTTCCGAAAAAATTTCGTCCAGGGATTCCTTCAGCCGCTCCCGCGGCGCAAAGCGGTCCACCGGAATATCCTTGTATCCGTCCGGGATCCAGACGTCCGTAACGCACTTCTGGCCGAGCTGCTTTCCGAAAAATTCCCCGATTCTCCGGCAGCGCCTGCAATGCTCCACCCAGAAATTACGGATCGATTCATCCGCGCTGGAAAGCGTAAAACCGCTCTCCGACTTGGGGTGGGAAAAACAGGTCGGGTTGAAGTCCAGGCCGAGCCCCCGCTCTTTTGCCCAGTCGACCCAGCTTTGGAAATGCTTCGGCTCCAGCTGGTCCAGATCGACCTTCTCGTCCGTATCCGCATAAGTTGAGTGGAGATTCACCTTATGCCTGCCCGGGATCAGGGAAAAGGCCTTTTCCATATCTTCCCGAAGTTCCGCGGGCGTCCTCGCCGCGCCCGGATAATTTCCGGTGGTCTGGATGCCCCCCGTCAGCGCGTTGTCCCGGAATAAAAATCCTCTGACGTCGTCGCCCTGCCAGCAGTGCATGGAAATTTTTATGTTCTGCAGTTCCCGGAAAGCCTTTTCCGTATCCACGCCGAAAGCCGCATAACGTTCCCGCGCTTCCTGATATGTCTTCATTTGGAATCCTCCCGCCTTTCTGTTTCTTAGGGTTTTGTCTACGATCCTCTCCAGTACGAATCTACCGCCTTGTTCATGAAAATATGATATATTTCTGCATACTAAAATAATCTACGTTTTCCATATTCTCTGAACGGGAAACGAACGGCGGACACAGTCCCGCGCTTGCCCGACATCGCTGAAAACACCGGCGCACAGCATCTGCGCCATCAGGTTGCCGATCGCCGTCGCTTCCGCGGGGCCGGCGTAAACGGGAATGTCCAAAGCGTCCGCCGTCAGCCGGTTGAGATACCAGTCTTTGCTGCCGCCGCCGACAATGTGCAGGCAGCTGAAGCGGCGCCCGGTCACGTCTTCCACCTGCCGGACCGTTTCCGCATAGCTTTTGGCCAAACTGCGGTAAATGCAGCTGACGATTTCGCCCAAGGTGCCCGGAACGGGCTGGCCGGTTCTCCGGCAAAAATTCTGTACGGCGCGCGGCATGCTTGCCGGCGCCAGAAACGACGGGTCGTTCACGTCCAGCAGCGAAGGAAAATTCTTCGCCTGTTCGGCCAGGCCGCACAGCTCGTCAAACGTCTGTTTTTTTCCGTTTTCATTCCGCACGCTCTGGATCATCCACGAACCCATAATGTTTTTCAGAAAGCGGTACCGCCTGCCATACCCTCCCTCGTTGGTAAAGTTGGCCCTGCGTGCCGCGGGCGTGCAGCAGACCTGTTCGTTTTCCGCCCCCAGGAGCGACCATGTCCCGGAACTGAGATACAGGAAATCTTTCCCGGCCGCGGGCACGGCAAGCACGGCGCTGCCGGTATCGTGGGACGCCGGCAGCACGACCCGGCAGGAATAGCCGACCTGTTTCCGGATCTCCGGCCGAAGTTCCCCCAGGGATGTCCCGGGCATCTCGACTCTCCCAAAAATTTTCTCCGGCAATCCCAGCAGGCGGATCAGGTCCCGGTCCCAATCCGTTTCACCGGCGCGGATCAGTTGTGTCGTCGTCGCGTCGGTATACTCGTTGCGCTTCACGCCGGAAAGCCGGTAATGAAAATAATCGGGGATCATCAGAAAATCAGAGCTCCGCTCCAGTTCCTCCGGCGCCTGTTCTTTCAGGGCCGCCAGCTGATAGACGGTATTGAAGATCAGCTTCTGGATCCCGGTCCTTTCATACAGCGACCGCTCGTCGATTTTTTCCGCCACACGGGCATCCATCCCCTGTGTCCGGGCATCCCGGTACGCCACCGCGCCGCCGATCCGGTTCCCGTTCCGGTCCAGCAGCACAAAATCGGTTCCCCATGTGTCGATTCCCATGGAATCGGGAATCAGGCCTTCCTCCCCGCAGCGCCGCATTCCTTCCAGGATATGGTCCCAAAGGGCTTCCAGATCCCAGCACAGGCGGCCGTTTTTCCGAAGAACCCCGTTCGGGAACCGATAGATTTCTTTCATTTTGAAAACGCCGTCTTCCAGCCACCCGGCCATATGGCGCCCGCTGGACGCCCCGATGTCGACCGCAAGAAATTTCCGCATTCGATTTTCCCCCTTCCCATGCTCATTATAAAAAAAACGGAGGAAAAAAGAAGGACGCCGTTTGTAAAAACAGTGTCCTCATTTGCAGGCTCGCACGGAATGGAGTTCCCGGTAATCGCCGGGGCTCATCCCGTATTTTTGGCGGAATTTCCGGTAGAAGTAGCTGTTGTTTTCATAGCCGACCGACGCGATGATATCGGAAACGGGCATTTTCGTCCCGGTAAGGCGGGCCGAAGCCGTCTGGAAGCGTTTTTTCTGGAGAAGCTCCTGAAATGAAACGCCGAATTCCGCTTTGACGGCCCGGCTCAGCCGATAGGCCGGGCAGTGTTCCCGCACGGCAAGTTCCGAAAGCGTCGCGCGGTCGTAATTTTCTTCGATATAGGTCAGGACGTTCAGCGCGAACGGATGCCGGCTTTCCCCGTCTTCCGCGCGTCCCGCGTACTTCAAAAGCTGAAGGAACAAAAGCCCCATCGTAATCTCATCGCTGCGCCGGTCGGACGTCCCGTTATGGATCGACCAGACGAGGTTTTCCAGAAGGTTCTGGATCGGCAGGACATCCGCAACATGAAAATGGAGATACGGTATCTTTCCGCTTTTCCCCGTCAGATTCTCGATAATAAAATCGCTTAGGATGCTTTTGCCTTCCATCATGTCGAACGCGGTGTAAAAGAACTCCGGAAGCACAATGAAATTGATGCCGATATCGTCAATCCCCGCGGGAAGGATTTCGTGGGAACAGCCGCGGCTGATGAACAGGACTTCCCCGGTTCCCAGCTTCAGCTCCGTCCCTCCGTCCATAATATGGGTGGTGCTTCCGCTGTACATGTAGAGAATTTCAACATAATTGTGGGTGTGCCTTGGGAACGCCGCAAAGCGGGTATGCGTCCGGATGTCGATGAGCTGCCCCCGCCTGAGCAGCTTTCGGTCTTCCACCTGGAACCCCCGCCCGAACGTGTAGCGTTCCTTCCGAAGCCTCGATCCCTCGAGGATTTCCTTCTCTTCCTCACTGATCTGTTTCAGCTCATTCAGCAGGCTTCGATTCATTCCGGCCGCCCCTTTCCCGATGATTTGCCCCTGCCCGGAGGGAATCTTCCCGGGATTTCCGGTATTGGGACGGCGAGAGCCCCATGGATTCCCGAAAAATCTTATCGAAATAAGTCACGTTTCCGAAACCGGAGGCCGCGGCGATCCGGATGATGCTGTCGGAACTCTCCCGCAGCATCCTTTCCGCCGCTTTCAGGCGGTTTGCGTTGAGGTACTGGCTGATCGTCATTCCGGTGACTTCCTTGAAAATACGGCACAGATAATACTTGCTGATATAGAACCGCTCGCTGAGGAAGTCAAGCGAGGAAATTTCCGAAAAATTGGCACGGATATAATCGGCCACTTCCCCCACCTTCCGGTGTTTCACGCTTTTTACGGCCGGGTACTCCCTCTCGGAAGAATTGCCTTTTCTCAAAATAAAAATCAGGAGCTCCTCCAGCAGGGCTTGGATCTCCCGTTCATACGCCGGCCGTTTCTCCCGGAGTTCCGCAATGATCCGGAACAAAAGCGACTCCGCCCGCTTCCGCTCCCGCTCTTCCAGCTTCAGCACACCGCTGCGCATGGAAAACGCCGGGCGGACTCCCGTTTCCCGGCAGAAGCGTTCCATGAGATTTTCCGAAATTTCCAGCAGGATCCGTTCATGCACCGGCGATATCATGGTCGTCTTGTGAATCTGGCCGGAGCCGACAAAGATCAGGTTCCCCCGCAGCACATGGTACGTTTTGCTTTCGATAAAATAGCTGCGCTCCCCTTCCAGCAGATAATAGATTTCATAGCTGCTGTGGAAATGCTGGCGCGCCATGCTGAAATTGCCTTCGCGCCGGATCTGCTCCACCGAAACCTCCGGTATTTTCCCTTCAAACAGAACTTTTGCGTTCGTCTGCTCCATGGCCGCCTCCAACAAGGCAATATAAAATAACTTTTTCCCGATATCGGCAAGATATCATTAGAAACTATGTTTATATTATACTATACTGAATGCAGTTTGAAAAGAAAAATCAACACTGGGAGGCACAAAAATGCGTTATGAAAACAACGGAGTGCGCGATCTTTCCATCGCGTACATAGGCGGCGGCTCCCGAGGATGGGCCTGGACCTTCATGACCGACCTTGCCATGGACGGACAGCTCGGCGGAACGATTTCTCTGTACGACATCGACCGGGAAGCCGCGGAGCACAACCGCGTCATCGGCAACGCCCTGACGGCACGGAAGGATACGGTGGGAAAATGGAACTATAAAACGGCGGATTCCCTGAAAGAAGCGCTGACCGGGGCCGATTTCGTCGTGATTTCGATTTTGCCCGGCACTTTCGAGGAAATGCGTTCCGACGTGCACGCGCCGGAAAAATTCGGGATCTACCAGTCGGTGGGAGACACCGTGGGGCCCGGCGGATTTCTGCGCGCCATGCGCACCATTCCCATGTATGTGGAAATTGCGCGGGCCATCCGGGAAAATTCCCCGAACGCATGGGTCATCAACTACACCAACCCGATGTCCGTCTGCGTGCGCACCCTGTACACGGTTTTCCCGCAAATCAAAGCCTTCGGCTGCTGCCACGAGGTTTTCGGCACGCAGAAGCTGCTTGCCGCCATGCTGAAAGACCAGAAGGGCATCGAAAACGCGACCCGGCAGGAAATCGACATCAGCGTAACGGGCATCAATCACTTCACCTGGATCACAAAAGCCTCCTGCCGCGGGATGGATCTGTTCCCGCTGTACCGGAATTTTGCCAAAAAGCACTATGAAACCGGTTTTTGCGAAAACACCGATTCCAACTGGATGAACGATTCTTTCGCCTGCGCCCACCGGGTAAAATTCGACCTCTTTCTCCGCCACGGGCTCATTGCGGCGGCCGGCGACCGCCATCTTGCGGAATTCCTGCCCTCCTGGTATTATCTGAAGGACCCGGAAACCGTCCGCCAGTGGATGTTCGGCCTCACGACCGTAGATTACCGGATTCAGGATCTGCACAAGCGCCTGGCGCGAAGCAAACGGCTTCTCTCCGGGGAAGAACAGTTCGAGCTGAAGCCGTCCGGGGAGGAAGGCATCCTGCTGATCAAGGCGCTGCTGGGGCTGAAGGACAAAATCAGCAACGTCAACCTGCCGAACCGCGGCCAGGTGGCCAATCTGCCCCTGGGCACCGTTGTGGAAACGAACGCCCGGTTCAGCAGGGACAGCATTGCCCCGGTGTTTTCCGGTTCCCTGCCGAACGACGTTCTGGGCCTTGTCATGCGCCACGCCGTCAATCAGGCCGGTACGGTGGAAGCCGGGCTTCGGAAAGACAGGGACTTCGCTTTCCGCGTGTTCCAGAACGATCCCCGCATTGCGCTGAGCGTGAACGACGCCAGACAACTCTTCGACCTCATGGTGGAAAATACGCAGAAATATTTAAACTGGGACTGAAACTTCCGAAAAGCGACCGCATCGCCGCATCCTCATTGTAAACCGGTTTTCTCCCCAAAAAATCATCCGGGCAAAATTCGCCGCCGGGAAGAGCGAAATCCTGTGTTTTCATGTGACGGAAAGGAATTCACCGCTTGACAAACAAAGCGGAAGAACTATAATAGAGCCATGAAGTAAACCGTTTTACATATCTTCAGAGGATGATTCGGAGGGTTTCCATGCCGGAAAACAGCGTCACCATCAACACGGTTGCCCAACTGGCCCGTACTTCCAAAACAACCGTTTCCTTTTATTTGAACGGGAAATTTGAAAAAATGTCCGAAGAAACCCGACGGAGAATCGAAAGGGCGATTGAAACGACCCGGTACCGCCCCAATCTTGCGGCCCGCTGCCTGAACCGTAAGCGGACAAAGATGGCGGGCGTCATTCTCGGGGACGTTGCGAACTCGTTCTCCAACCAGATTGTCCGGGGAATTGAAAATATTACCTTACAGGAAGATTATCAGATCGTATTGGGGAACAGTAATTACGACAGCCAAATCGAGCGCAAATATATTGAGCGCATGGTGAACATGGGAGTGGACGGGCTGATCGTACAGCCGACGCTCCAGTTTCCGGACGTGGGGAAAAAGCTGGAAACGCTCGGCGTTCCGATCGTCTTTCTCGACAGCTCGGCCCGCAGCGCGGCAAACAGCCGCGTCGGGACCGACAGCCGCACCGCGACGCGCAAGGCGGCCGAGGCCTGCCTCGCAAGGGGCTACGAGGATTTTCTGATGCTGACGGCCGACCCCGGCCAGCTGAGCACGAGGAAGGACCGTACATCCGGCATTTCCGAAGTGCTGGAAAAAGCGGGGAAAACCTGTGCATCCCTGCTGCTCCGTTCCGACACCAAGCCGGACGAAATCGCCGCCTTCGTAACGGAGCATCTCCGCCTGAACCGGCACACCCTGATTTTTGTGCCGACCTGCTGGGCGCTCCCCACGGTTTACCTGGCGCTGGGGAACTTCCGGAACCTGATTCCGGACACCGTCGGGCTCCTCGGCTTCGACAATACCGAGTGGACCCGGTTTTCCGTGCCGAGCATCACCACCATCGTCCAGCCGGTCTATGAGGAGGGGCGGACGGCCATGCGGATTCTTTCCGACATCCTTTCGGGGAAACAGGAAAAACCCGTCACCCGCATGCTCGGCTGCACCATCAGCTGGTGTGAGTCCACCGATCTCCGTCTTCCCGGCGCCGCGGGGTCCGCGGCAATTTAAGTTTGTCCAACCACGGAGCAATCCGTATCGTCTTATCATCCAACAAATTCTATTTGGCAGGAGGTTTTATCATGAGCATCTTGGATCAATTCTCTCTCAAGGGGAAAACGGCATTTGTCACCGGTGCCTCTTACGGAATCGGCATGGCGCTTGCAAAAGCATTTTCTCAGGCGGGCGCAACCATCGTCTTCAACGACATCAAGCAGGAGCTGGTGGACAAAGGCCTGAAATCCTATGAGGAAGCCGGAATCAAGGCACACGGCTATGTCTGCGACGTCACCGACGAAGACGCCGTGAAAAAGCTCATCGCAAAGATTGAATCCGAAGTCGCCCCGATCGACATTCTGGTCAACAATGCCGGCATCATCAAGCGCATTCCCATGTGCGACATGACCGCGGCCGAGTTCCGCCAGGTGGTCGATGTGGATCTGAACGGCCCGTTCATCGTGTCGAAGGCCGTCCTCCCCGGCATGATCCGGCGCGGGCACGGCAAAATCATCAATATCTGCTCCATGATGAGCGAGCTCGGCCGGGAAACCGTCAGCGCCTATGCGGCGGCCAAGGGCGGCCTGAAGATGCTCACCCGGAACATCGCGAGCGAATACGGGCAGTACAACATCCAGTGCAACGGCATCGGACCCGGCTACATTGAAACGCCGCAGACGGCCCCGCTGCGTACTCCGAACCATCCGTTCAACAAATTCATCATTTCCAAAACTCCGGCCGCCCGCTGGGGAAAGACCGACGACCTGCAGGGTCCGGCGGTATTCCTCGCTTCCGACGCTTCCAATTTCGTCAACGGACACATTCTCTATGTGGACGGGGGCATTCTTGCCTACATCGGCAAGCAGCCGTAATAAGGAGGCAGTGCAATGGATATCCGCTATTCCGCAAACCAGAGAGACTTCAGGCATTACACAACCGACGAAATCCGCAGGGAATTCCTGATTGAACGGATTTTCGTGCCCGACGACGTCACCGCCGTATATTCGCATGTGGACCGGATCGTCGTTCTCGGCGCGATGCCGGTGAAAAAGGAGCTGAAGCTCGACCAGAACATCGACTGCTGGAAAAACTTCGGCGTCCATTATTTTCTGGAGCGCCGGGAGCTCGGCCTGATCAACATCGGCGGCGACGGGGTCGTCACGGCGGACGGCACCGCCTACCCGGTCGGGCACCTTGCCGGACTGTATCTCTCGATGGGGACAAAATCCGTTTCCCTGAAAGCCGCCGACCCGGCGGCGCCCCCGAAATTTTACATCTGCTCCACGCCGGCGCACCGGGCGTTCCCGACAACGCCGATCCCGTTTGAGAAAGCGATCCACCGCAAGCTTGGTTCGGACGAGACCAGCAACAAAAGAACCATCAACCAGTTCATCCACCCGGACGTGTTGGACACCTGCCAGCTTTCGATGGGATGCACGATTCTGGAACCCGGAAGCGTCTGGAACACCATGCCGGTCCATACCCACGAGCGGCGGATGGAAGTCTACTTCTATTTCCATATCCCGAAGGACAACGTTGTGTTCCACTTTATGGGCGAAGGAAACGAGACCCGCCACGTCATCATGCACAACGAGCAGGCCATCATCAACCCGAGCTGGTCGATCCACGCGGGCTGCGGCACCGCGAGCTATGCGTTCATCTGGGCCATGGCCGGTGAAAACCGCGCGTTCGACGATATGGACGACATCCCGACCGAAGAACTGAGATAATCGGGAAGCCCGTTATTCCAGTCGGCCGGAAAAAACAGCAGGACACCCTTTTCGTCCGACAGCTTTACAGGCTGAAACGAAAAGGGTGCCCTTTCTGTCAATCCGTCCCCGAAAGTCCCGAGGACGGCATCACATGCCGCGCAGAAAAGCGACGTCCTCTTTGGCAAACTGCGGATTCATTTCATCCCGCAGCAGAGCGATGTCCCGCTTTTCGTCATGCAGCCAACGGCGGATGGTGTCATACCGGACCAAGCCGTGGCCGAGCCGCGCGGGGCATTTCCGGTCCGCCTCGTCCAGCGTGAAATCCTTGATGTGCAGGACGTCGATATATGATCCGACCGCCTGCAGCCAGCTGGTCCAAAAAGCATCCTGATTGTCTATGTCCGGCGGCGTCAGCAGATTGGCTGCGTCGAAAATCAGCCGCAGGTGCTTGCTGTCGTCCACACGATGGATGAGATCCAGCACCGCTTCCACGCTGTCGAGAGGATGGCAGTCCACCGGTTCGACCGCAAACACGGCACCCAGGCGCCGGGCTTCTTCCACAATACGCTGGATACTGTCGACCGCGTAGGGATACCACTGTTTCTTCTGCTCCGCGGCAAGGTGCGGGTAGGCCGTTTCAGACCCTACCGCCCGGGCGTCCAGCTCTTTCGCGTAACGCAGAGACGCCTTGACGTTTTCCACCGCTTCCCTGCGCACCGCCGCATCCGGGTTGCCGAGATCCATATAGCAGCCTAAAACCGCGATGTCGATATGGTTGTCCGCAAAGGCGGAACGGATTTCTTCCAGCTGTCGCGGCGTGATGCCGCGGTAGCTGTCGATTCCGGCAATGGCCTTCGGAATTGCGAGCTGGGCGGCCTCGTAGCCTTCCTCCCGCAGCACCCGTGCCAGCTGCCGCGCCGGACGTTTCCCATAGTCATGGGCACGAACTCCGATTTTCATAAAAGCTCTCTCCCTTCCAATGGAACCTGCTGTCTTTATATCACGCCGCGGCGGGAAACTGCCGCCAGCGGATTTTCGGCTTAACGCCCTCTATTTCTTCGTCCCGCTCTCCGGTCCGGGCAGAGCATCGCATTCTTCCCGGCTGACGTTCATCCGCCGCACAAGGGCGACCGCACAGTCGGCGCGGTTCACCGGAGCGTTACTTTCGTACCCTTCCCAGATCAGCCCCAGGCTTCCTGCCTGACGCTCACACGTAAAAAGGTCAAGATTTCTCTGCCCCGGCTGATGCAGGCTGCGGACCAGAAAACTGAGCAGTTCGCCGCCGGTCAGTGCGTCGTCGGGACGGAAACAGTCGTCCGGCGTCGTGGTTTCGTCGATCAGTTCCTCATCCAAAGCCGCCTGTACATATTGTGCGTCGAACTCGTATTTGTAGATGTCGCAGTACCGTCCCTGATAAGGACGCTTCCGGGGAACCTTAACCGCCTTGAAAAGCAGATACAAAAACTGCCCGCGCGGAATCGCATCAAACGGGTGAAAAAACTTGATGCACGGATCCAGCAGCCCGTTCGCCATGGCTTCCTTCAAACCGTCCAGCTGACGGATACCGCGGCAGTCCGCGTAAGGCAGACCGGGCAGATCGGTGGGAAGGATGGGTTTTTCTTCTTTCCGCGCGCTGGAAACCGCGCCCTGCGGGCGCAGGGAAACGTCCGGCACCCACGGCGCTCCCGAAACCGTATTTAACTTTTCGCACAACGGCTCGATCGCCTGCCGGCGGATTTCTCTTGCCAGAAACCGGGCCGCAACCAGGGCACCGTAATCATTGGTGTGCGTCGTATCGATAAAGTAATCCCCGCAGGCGTCCACGCCCGCCCGGGTCATAACATGAAAACTGTACGCGTGCAGATCGATGACCGGAACGTGAAGCTCCGCGCCCACCCAATGGCAGCTCCGGGCGTAATCTTCCAGCAGGTCGTACCAGCCGTCCTCGTCCCTGCCTGGGATGCGGCTCATAGGCGTCACGAGAACCGGGTACGCCCCCCGTCTCCGGACTTCGCGGACGTACCGGCGCAGATTGGCGGCGTACCGGCCGAACGGCTTGAGACTGCGCCGTTTCTGGTCGTTGTGGCCGAACTCCATCATAAAAACGTCTCCCGGGCGGAGATTGCGGCACACGATGTCCCAGTGGCCGTCGTCCCGGAAACAGTCGGTCGTCAGGCCTCCGTGCGCCTGGTTGCTGACGGCAAGGCCGTCAAAATACTGAAGCAGATTCTGGCCCCAGCTGCCGCCGTTTATCAGCGGATTGTAAGGGTAAAGGCCGTCATAATCCGTGACAAGGGAATCGCCCCCAAGAAACAGCGTGGGGGACGAAGCCGTTTCCACCCGGACGCTGCTCAGGCGCGCCGGTTCTCCCAAAACGCTTACATAGACGGCGCGGTCCTGTTTCGGCGGCCGGCCCACCACAGGAATATATTCGCATACGGGAACAAAAAAGCGGCAGGTAAAGTTTTCTCCCGGCTCGACGGCAATATCCCGGCGGACCAGGTTGCGCCGGTTGGTGTAGAGATTCAGCCCCCGCACGCCGTTTTCGCCGCCACGGACGGTCACCGTCACGGCATAAACGCCGTTTTTCGGTACGGCCGCCCGAAAGCGCAGCGGCATTCCTTTCGCCGTCGATTCCACTCCGCAGACGCTGTTCCGCCAAACGGCGGATTTTGCCGTCCCCGTCTCCGACGGGTTCCATCCGGCGGTTCCGGTAAAGCGGTCCTCCGGACGGCGGGCAGCGGAAAAATCCAAAAATTCATATCCCTTTTCCGCCGTATCGGGGTCTTTGGATGTTACCGCAGCGTCCCCGCCCGTTCCGGTAAAAGAAAACGTCTTTCGGAACACGATGATTTGTTTCTCCCTTTCCCGATTTTCCCGGCGGCCGGACACGGTTTCCCGATTCCGCCGGAACGCACGCGGCCGGCTCTCCGGGATCCCCCGGAAGCCCGCCCCTGGTTTTTCTCTCTGAAACAAATCCATTATATCCTTTTCCGACTGCATTTTCTACCCATTTCAGAGCCAATAGAATGCAGTTTCGACCGCCGTTTTTCTTCAAATACCGAATGAAGTCGATCCCGATTTCAGAAAAGGAGGGACCATCCATGGCAAAGCATCGTAAAGCTGTGGTGGAGTGCCGCAGCTATGCCCTTCCGGCGCATTTCCCCATTCTCGCGCTGGCGGGAGAACGCTGGCGCATTTCGGATGTGCCTTCCGGCGTCCTGCATTTTCATAACTGCATGGAGATCGGCCTGTGCAAATCTGAAAGCGCTACGCTGGAATTCGCAGACACATCCTTTCCCTGCCGGGCCGGCAGCGTAACGGTTCTTTCCCGCAATTTTCCTCACACCACATACTCCGCACCCGGCTGCGCCAGCAAGTGGAGCTACCTTTTCGTCGACCCGGAAGAACTGCTGCATCCTTTCTTGTCCTCGGGTACGGCACCGAACTTCCAGCGGTTCACCCGCCTGCTCGACAATTACCGCGCGACCCTCAGCCGGGAAGATTTCCCCACCGTCTGGTCCCTGGCTTCCGGCATCGTGCGCGAAATGCTGGACAAGCGCCCCGACTATGAAATCAGCGTGCGCGGGCTTTTTCTTGTGCTGATGACGGAACTCACGCGCATCCATTTCACAGACGGGAAAACAAATTCATCCGACGCCTTGCCCATTGCCGCCGCGCTGGAATATGTGAACCGGCATTATTCCGACAATTTTTCGGTTGACGATCTGGCGGTCCGATGCCAAATGAGCGCTTCGCATTTTCGCCGCATTTTCAAGGGAATCATGGGAGCCGGCCCGCTGGAATATGTCAACCGCGTGCGCATCTTCAAAGCCTGCGCGCTGCTGCGCACGACGGAAGATTCCATTCTGCAGATTTCCGAACAGGTGGGCTTCCATTCGCTTTCCAGCTTCGGCCGCCATTTCGTAAAAGCGGCCGGAAAACCGCCCGGCGCCTGGCGCAAAGGCACGAATCCCGGAAAAAACGTCTCCATTCTAAAATGCAGCGGCTGGCTGACGCCGCCCCGAAAATAAAGATATTTGAATGGCGCTTGACAAATCCGGCGCGTAAGACTATATTAGATATATGCGAATGATTTGCATTTGCATTATTATCCTTCGTTTTTTATCCTATGCCAATCCTGCATCGAGCACGGCGTTCCTGCCGTGTAAGCGGGTTCGGGAATTTCCAGTACGGTTCCGTTTCCAGTGCGGCTTGTGAAGAAAGCAGGGCCGCAAACGGAACATGAAGGGAATCCGTGTTTTTCAGCATCGTCAGCGAATTTACAAAGGTGTCGGCTGAACTCCAACCCGGAGCAAAACATGTGAACTGGGAGGAAACGTTATGTATGAAGACAAAGTGCTGATTTGCCAGGAATGTGGAAAGGAATTTGTCTGGACAGCCGGCGAGCAGGAGTTTTACGCCTCGAAGGGTTTTACAAACGAGCCGAAGCGCTGCCCCGCTTGCAGGAAGAAGCGCCGGGAAGGTCAAAAGCCAGCCCGGGTGATGTATGACGCCGTCTGCGCCGCATGCGGGAAACCGTGTAAAGTCCCTTTTCAACCGACGGAAGGACGCCCGGTTTATTGCAGCGAATGCTTTGCAAAACTGAAGGCGAAGACATGGGAAAAAACCGACTAAGGACTGCATGACAACGGGAGAATATCAATGGCTAAAAAATCCAAAATAACAAAAGACCAAAGGCAGCGGGAAACAGTCCGGAAATATGCGGAGCGCCGAAAAAAGCTGCTGAAAGAGGAAAACCGTACGGCATTGGGCAAATTACCGCGGGATGCTTCTCCGACACGGCTTCATAACCGCTGTTCCCTGACGGGCCGCACGCGCGGCTACCTGCGGAAATTTGGGGTATCCCGTATCGTATTTCGGGAACTTGCGCACCGGGGGCAGATCCCCGGCGTCAGAAAGACCAGCTGGTAATCTATGAAAAAAGGCGGCGTGAAATTTTTATGCGGGTAATGGTCACATTGGCTTGTACCGAAACGGGCGACCGGAATTATACAACAACGAAAAATAAGAAAACCCACCCGGAGCGTATGGAAATGATGAAATATTGCCCCAGGCTCCGGAAGCACACCCTTCACAGGGAAACAAAATAATCATGGGCAACATTTCAGATAGTGTCAAGAGAAGTTTGCGATTTTGAGATTCCGGGAAATGAATTAAGCCGTTTTTAGCAAGAGTGTCTGAATGGATTTGGGATTCAAATACGCTCGGGAAACAGACCAATCTTCGGCATATTCCATGAGATAGGTGGTTACCAGACGCAGGTAGGAATCCGGGTTGGGAAATATGCCGACGACGTTGGTTCTGCGGCGGATTTCCCTGTTGAGCCGTTCGAGCATATTGGTGGACGAAATTTTGCGGGCGTCCAGTTCCGGAAACGCATAGAAAGCAAGCGAATCCTCGAGGCCGTCCTCCAGAAGTTCAATTGCCCTTGGGAACCGCTTTCCGTATTGCTCCGACAACCGTCCTGCGCACTGCCGGGCCAGTTCGGCGGAGGGCGCCAGCCAGATTTCTTTCAGCTGGGCGGCGAAGGTTTCTTTTTCCTTCTGCGGCACGTGAGCCTACAATCCGGGCAGCAAAGCATCTGTTGATACCCGCCTGCCGGGAGAGCAGAACATCAATCATGGGACGCGACGGTTAAAAAACCCTAAAAACGATTCTGCCTTTCAAAACAGCAGCGGCATTTCCCGGAAACGCGGATAGAGGATGTCCGTCCCGGAAACCTGCAAAGCAAAACGGCCGATATGCCCCCAAAAAAGGGAAGCATATCGCCGTTTTTGTTAAGAGAAGTTTGCTGAATCCGAAGTTGTGCAAACAAACCGGTTATCTTTTAAAGACTCCCTTCAGCGACGTCCATTCCGCGCGGCTCGGGATAAACAGCCGATAAACCGGCGTGTGGGAAAAAATACAGAAAATCGCCACGCAGGTAATCCCCTGCACCGTCAGCGAAATGGACGTCGAAAGGGCGACGCCGTTCACGCCCAGAATTGGGACGATAATCAGGCTTGCGACAGCGTTGGAAGCCACGCCCGCGATGGTCGGGATAATGTTGAGCTCCGGCCTGCCGTAAGCGGCGATGGAATTGCCGAGCACCTTCGAGAAGGAGATGAAAATGGAGCCGACGATCAGATAGGCGAGCGGTGCCAGCGCGCCGACGTACATGGGGAAAAGGATCGGGATGAAGAGATCCGCCGCCCACACAATGAGCAGCGCCGCCACTGCCGTAATATAGGTGACGACTTTCGTCGAGATCAGCGTCAGGCGCAGCTTGTCGTTCTGCTTGTCCATGGCGGCAATCCGGCTTAAGATCACCTGGCTGACGGCGTCCGGCAGGATCCAGACCTGCTGCATAATGTTAAAAGCGGTATTGTAAAGGCCCAAATCCGAAATGTTGAATTTTCCCTGTACAATATAAGAGCCCAAGAAAGTATTGACATAAGTAAGGACGTTGCTGGCATGCGCTTTCAGGCTGTATACCGTCAGGCCCTTTACCGGCACCGGATGGTCGTCTTCCGGGACGGGCTGCGGCTTCGGGCCGCTCCAGCGCCAGATTCCGTAAAGCGCGAGAAAGATCATGGCAAACGCAATGGCGTTTGTTCCCCAGATCCAGATGTCCGCCGAGGGGCGGACCGCGATGACAACATACAGGAGAAAATTCAAAACTTTCTGAACAAGGTTGACAATGTTAAAAGATTTAAACTTGTTCTCGCCGCGGAGCACGCTCATGCATACGCTGAGGAGCAGCGAACACAGGGCGTAAGCCATAATCGCCACCAGGTAGGAAACCGGCATGGTGTCGAACTGGAAAAGCGATTCCTTCCGCAAAACAAAAAGCACAAGGGAACCAAGGACGGCGATCACCACAAATAAAACGCCGGTCAAACGCATAATGGACGCTTTTGTATTCTGGATTTTATAGCGTGCAACAAAATAAACAACCGCCGAGGCGATGCTGAGGCTGAGGATTGTGCCAAACCCGCCGCCCCAGGTCTGCACGGCGGTGTAGTAGCCTTTGATCCCCGGGTTGGCTCTTCGCAGCACAATAAAGTTGGCAACCAGCACCAGCACCGCGCCGATCGCGTTCGTACCGAACGTATTGACGGAATCCCTGACGACGTCGCTGCGGATGATCTTCTTTTTGCTCATGTTCCTTCTCCATATTCCATTGATTCCAACATGGAGAATATTATACCATCATCCGTACGCGATAACAATATTTAGCCGAAACTGACCCTGCTCCTTTTCAGCGCCCGCCGGATCGCAAGGAACAGCGGAATGGCGATCACGTCCGCGAGGGCCGCGTTAACAAGGGTAACGGGGATTTTTGTGGCAAGCTGGGCCAGAATAACCGGCGTGGGGTTTCCGGCAACCGCCGCTTCCAGCCAGGATGTCGCGATATAAAGCACGCAGTAGGAAAGCGAACCCGTCACCGCCCCCACAATCAGGCGGGGAATCTTTTGGGCGTTCCCTCCTTTTCCCGCCCAGACGATCCAGCCGCAGAGAAAGGCCATGGCGAATTTGGTCACCAGCGTCACGGGAGCGCTGGAAGCCCAGCCGCCCAGCAGATCGAACAGGCAGGAGCCGATGCCCGCCGCAAGTCCGCCGTAAACCGGCCCGAGCAGCAGGCCGGAAAGAATGCAGAACACGTTTGCAAAGCCCAGCATGGTTTTGCCCCCGCCGGCGGTGGCAATCTGTATTTTAAAAAAGTAAGTCGCCACCAGGACCAGCGCCGCCATCAGGCCGGTCAGGGAAAGGTTGACGGTCGAATTTTTGGAAATGCAGTTCAGTTTCATGGTTCTAACCTCACAGATATAATATAAGGAAAGCGACGCCGCCCCCGCCCCGGGAAGGCGGCATCTTTATCTTTCGGTATCTTTCGGTCTCGGTCTCCGGATTTCCGGCGGAATTATTTTACAAAGGCCGCCACGCTGTTTTTGAGCTTGGCACGGTCGAGCGCCCGGCCCGCCAGCAGGAAGACCACCGCGCTCGCCGCCGCCTGAACCAGGTTGGCCGGAATCTCCACCAGCGGCGAAGCAAAGCTGTGGTACAGGATTGCTTCCGTCAGGTAATAGCCGGCGACGCAGATCACGCCCGCCGCAGCGGAAGCGACCGCATTCCGCTTTGTGACGATTTTCTCCCCGGCAGAGGTGAAACAGACCGCCATGGCGGATTTAATCAGAAGCGTGGGAACCGCGTATACGACGCTGCCGGTCAGCGCATCGGAAAGCGCCTCGCCGATTCCCGCCGCCGCAATCGCATACGGTGCGGGAAGGATGCTGGCCGCAAGATAGACAAACGCGTCGCCGAGGTGGATGTATCCCCCCGTCGCCGGCGTCGGAATGTGCAGGATGTAGGCCGTCACCACAAAGATCAGCGCGCCGAACAGCGCCGTGATGACACCGAGCCGCAAGGTTGACTGCTTTTTCATGATTTTGTCCTCCAGACTGTTGCATAATTTCTTTTCTGTGGTATCATCATAACGTAAAACTGTTATGATTGAAATACACAGTTTATAAAAAATTAATCAGCACAGATTTGAAAAGAAACCGAGGCGAAAAAATGACCTATGCCTATTTGCAGCTGGACAAAAACTCAGGCGTGCCGCTGTACCGGCAGCTTTACCTCTCCATCCGCTCCGCGGTGGAATCCGGGCATCTGCGCAAAAACGACCGCCTTCCCTCGATACGCCGTCTTGCAGGCGACCTTTCGCTGAGCTGCACGACGGTGGAAAGCGCGTACCAGCAGCTCTGCGTGGAGGGGTATCTCCGCTCCGTGCCGCAGCGCGGCTATTTTGCGCTCGACGCCAAGCGCGAGGGTCCGGCCCGCAAGGCCGCGCCGCCCGCATACCGGCACCGGCCCCTGTCCGCCGTGCGCTACAATTTCGGCAGCGACTGTGTGGACAGCGAGAACATCGACCTCAAAATATGGCGGCGGAACATTCGCGGCGCACTGAACCGGCAGGACGTGCTCGCCGCCTACGGCGAGCACCAGGGGGAAACGGAGCTCCGCGAGGCGCTCGCCGCATACAGCTACGGCGCCCGCGGGGTCGTCGCCTCTCCGGAGCAGATCGTGATCGGCGCGGGCACCCAGCCGCTGCTCTCCCTTCTCTGCGGGCTGATCCGCTCCGACCGCCGCACCGTGGCCTTGGAAGAACCGGGCTTCACTCAGGCCGAGCAGATTTTTGCCGACTGCGGGATCACGGTGCTCAAGCTCCCCTGCGACGGCGACGGCCTCCGCATGGACGCGCTGGCCCGGAGCGGGGCACGGCTCGCCTATGTGAGCCCTTCGAACCGCGTCCGCACCGGAACCGGCATTCCCATGAGCCGCCGCCTGGAACTGCTGAAATGGGCGGGCGAAACCGGCGGGGTCATCATCGAGGACGACTACAACGGCGAACTGCGCTACCGTGCGCGCCCCGTGCCGGCCATGCAGGGCATCAACGGAGGAAAGGGCGTCGTCTACCTCGGCTCGTTTTCCAAACTGCTGCTGCCTTCCATCCGCATCGGGTACATGGCCCTGACGCCGGAGCTTCTGGAACGGTATCGCCCGCGCGCCGCGAATTACAACCAGACCGCTTCCAAAGTGGCGCAGTTCGCCCTTGCCGACTATATCAAAAGCGGCCAGATGGAGCGCCACCTGCGGCGCCTCCGGAAGCTTTACGGGGTGAAAAGCGAAAAGCTGACCAGGGCCCTGCGGCGGGCGTTCGGCCCCAAGGTGGAAATTCTGCTGCAGGAAACGCCGCTCACGCTGATTCTGACGGTGCACACGGAGAAAAGCGCCGGGGAACTGTGCCGCCTCGCCCTGAAAAACGGCGTGCGCGTCCAAACGGCGGCGGGCGGGAAAATACGGCTCGGCTTCGCGGGAATCCCCCTCGCGGACATCGACGACGCCGCGGCATGCCTGAAATCCGCCTGGGAAAACGAACCGTAAGGGCAAGCCTTTGCAGGGCGGAGCAAAAAAGCGTATGATGGGCACAGAATCATTTTTGGAAGGACGAGGATGAAATGCGGGCTTACGAAAGGCTTCTCCAATATGTGAAATACGACACGACGTCCGACGAAAACGCGCCGGAAGGCCGCTGCCCCAGCACGGAAGGGCAGAAGGCTTTCGCGGAATATCTTGTCAAGGAAATGGAGCGCGCCGGTCTGGCGGGCGCCCGCCGGGATAAAGACGGCTACGTCTACGGCTTTTTGCCCGCCACCTGCGGCGGCCGGCCGGTGATCGGCCTGATCTCGCATATGGACACCAGCTTTTCCGCCGGCGGAGCCGGTATCCGGCCCCGCATCGTCAAAAATTACGACGGCGGCGACCTGGTGCTCAACGCCGAAAAGGGGATCGTGATGCGCGCCGACGCGTTCGAGTGCCTCGCCGAATGCCGGGGGATGGACCTGATCGTCACCGACGGCACCACGCTCCTCGGCTCCGACGACAAGGCCGGCATCGCGGAAATTCTGACCGCCATAGAAACGTTAAAAGCGCGGAACCGGCCGCACGGAAAGATTGCCGTGGCCTTTACGCCGGACGAGGAGATCGGGCGCGGCGCCGACCGGTTCGACCAAAAGGCCTTCGGCGCGGATTTTGCCTACACGGTGGACGGCGGGCGGCTCGGGGAACTGGAATATGAAAACTTCAACGCCGCATCCGCCGAAATCACGGTGCACGGCGTAAACACCCACCCGGGGGACGCCAAGGACAAAATGAGAAACGCCATCCTGTACGGCGTCGAATTCCAGTCCATGCTGCCGCCGGCGGAAACCCCCTCGCACACGGAAGGATACGAAGGATTTTACCACCTGACCCGTTTTGCCGGGAACGAGGAAAAAGCCGTCCTGCGCTACCTCGTCCGCGACCATGACAAAACAAAATTCGAGGCGAGGAAAACCTTTCTGGGAAATATTGCGGACTTTCTCAACGGAAAATACGGACGGGGCACGTTCGAGCTTGCCGTGAAGGACTCCTATTACAACATGAAGCCCGTGATCGAAGCGCACAAAGACATTGTCGAGCGCGCGAAAAGGGCGATGCGCGAGGCGGGCGTAGAACCAAAAACCGTACCGATCCGCGGCGGCACGGACGGGGCGGTGCTTTCGTGGAAAGGCCTTCCCTGCCCCAACCTGCCGACGGGCGGGTTCAATTTTCACAGCCGGTTTGAATGTATCCCCGTTCCGGCGATGGACAAAATGACGGAGGTGCTGGTCCATCTGGCGGAAGGATGACCGCGAAACGTTGGAAAAAGGCTGGAAAAAGCGGTCGCTTTCCGGCGGGGAATGTGGTATGATAAATTCATGTATTTTTTCGATCGGGCGCGGGTCCCGGCCGGAGCCCCCTTCCGTTGAAAGAAGGGCTGTTTCATGCTATAATTTGCTTTGTTATTCTGTGTATCGTGAAAGAAAAGCACATCGCATAAAGGGGATTTGCGGAACATGATCTGTGTCAACCAATACCATACGCGCCTTTGCGGCGAAGTCGGCGAAAAAGACATCGGGAAGGAGATCCGCGTGGCGGGCTGGGTCGAAAATATCCGCGACCACGGGGGCGTCCAGTTTATCGACCTGCGCGACCATTACGGCGTCGTTCAGATCGTCATCCACAACGAGGACATGCTGAAAGACATCAGCCGGGAATGCACCGTCACGGCGAAGGGAAAGGTCGTCCTGCGCGACGAGGACACCGTCAACCCGAAGATTCCGACCGGCACGGTGGAAGTCCGGGTGAACGAGCTGACGGTCCTCGGCCGCGTCCTCGCGCCCCTGCCGTTCGAGCCGGACGCTTCCCTGGACACAAAAGAGGACGTCCGCCTGAAATACCGCTACCTCGACCTGCGCAACCCCAAGGTTCACCGGAACATCGTGCTGCGCTCGCAGCTGATCTCGTTCCTCCGCAAAAAAATGACGGATCTGGGCTTTCTGGAAATCCAGACCCCCATCCTCTCCGCATCTTCCCCGGAAGGCGCCCGCGACTATCTGATCCCAAGCCGCCGGCATCCGGGCAAATTCTACGCGCTGCCGCAGGCCCCGCAGATTTTCAAGCAGCTTTTAATGGTATCGGGATTCGACCGCTACTTTCAGGTGGCGCCCTGCTTCCGCGACGAGGACGCGCGCGCGGACCGTTCCCCGGGCGAATTCTATCAGCTCGACTTTGAAATGGCCTTTGCGACGCAGGAAGACGTCTTCTCCGTCGCCGAGGAAGTCGTGGGCGACACCTTCCGCACATTCTCCGATAAAAAAGTGCCGGAAGCCCCGTTCCGGCGTATCCCCTACGCGGAGTCCATGCTGAAATACGGCACCGACAAACCGGACCTGCGCAATCCGCTGGAGATCATCGACATCACGGACCTCTTCGAGGGCACGGCGTTCAAGCCGTTCCGGAACAAGGCCGTCCGCGCCGTCAACGTCCCGGACTGCGCCGGGCAGCCGCGCAGCTTCTTTGAAAACATGCTCCGGTTCGCCGAAAGCATCGGCATGAAAGGGCTCGGCTACATCAAGGTGACGGCCGAAGGCGAGTACCAGGGTCCCATCAACAAATATCTGCCGGACGAAAGGCGCGACGAGCTGACCCGACGCGCCGGCCTGAAACCCGGCTGCGTGATTTTCTTCATCGCGGACGAGGCCGACACCGCCCCCAGGCTCGCGGGGCAGATCCGGGCGGAGCTCGGCGAGCGCCTCGGCCTGATCGACAAGGACCGCTTCGAGTTCTGCTTCATTGTGGATTTTCCGATGTTCGAGATCGACGAGGAAACCGGCGCGACCGTTTTCACGCACAATCCGTTTTCCATGCCGCAGGGCGGGATGGAATCGCTCCGGAACAAAAAGCCGGAAGAAGTTCTCGCCTACCAGTATGACATCGTCTGCAACGGCGTGGAGCTCTCCTCGGGCGCCGTGCGCAACCACCGGATCGACATCATGAAAAAGGCGTTCGAGATTGCGGGCTATACCGAGGACGACCTCAAGACAAAGTTCACGTCGCTGTATCACGCCTTTCAGTTCGGCGCGCCGCCGCACGCCGGCATGGCCCCCGGAATCGACCGCATGCTGATGCTGCTGACGGACGAGGACAACATCCGCGAGGTGATTGCGTTCCCGATGAACTCCAACGCGCAGGACGTCATGATGGGCGCGCCGAACGAGGTCACCGAGCAGCAGCTGCGCGAAGTGCACATCAAGCTGAGAAAATAACCGCCGGGAGGAAAACAAACGCCATGGTTACGCATGAGGATGTTTTGAAAATTGCAAACCTTGCCAAACTTTCCGTCGCGCCGGAAGAGCTGGACGGGCTGACCAAAGACATGAACGAGATCATCGCCTTTGCGGACACCGTCAGCGCCGCGTCGGCCGACGTTTCCGACTTCGACAACATCAACGGCCTTTCCAACGTGTTCCGGGAAGACGTCCCCGTCCCTTCATACCGCCGGGAAGACATCCTGAAAAACGCGGAAAGCAGCGAGGACGGATACTTTCTCGTGCGCCGGCGCAGGTAGGAGATTGCAATGGGTAAATACGGAACGATCGCGCGGCTGCACGAGCTTCTGACAACCAGGCAGATCAGCTGCGCGGAACTGGCGAAAAAATATCTGGACGCGATTGAAACGGACAACGGCAGGCTGAACGCCTATGTAAAGGCGACGCCGGAAACCGCCCTCGCCGCGGCGGAAAAAGTGGACGCGAAAATCGCGGCGGGCCGGCCGATCGCCCCGCTGGAGGGCATCCCGATGACGCTCAAGGACAACATCTCCACGGCGGGCATTGAGACGACCTGCTGCTCTAAAATTTTAAAGGGCTATGTGCCGATCTACGACGCGACCGTCTGGAGCCTTCTGAAAAGGCAGAACGCCGTCCTGCTCGGCAAAACGAACATGGATGAGTTCGCCATGGGCTCCACCTGCGAAACTTCCCGCTTCGGCGGGGCGAAAAACCCGCACGACACCGGGCGCGTCGCAGGCGGCAGCAGCGGCGGCGTCGCTGCCGCCGTCGGCGGGAACCTTGCCGCATACGGGCTCGGTTCCGACACGGGCGGCTCCATCCGCCAGCCGGCGAGCTTCTGCGGCATCGTCGGGTTTAAGCCGACCTACGGCGCCGTATCCCGCTACGGGCTGGTCGCCTTTGCTTCCAGCTTCGACCAGATCGGGCCCATCACGCAGAGCGTGGAAGACGCGGCGCTCGTCTACGACGCCATCTCGGCGTACGACGAGATGGACTCCACCAGCAGCGGGCGGAAAGAGCCAGCGCTCCCTTCCCTCGGAAACGACATCCGCGGGAAAAAGATCGGCATCGCGAGGGAATACTTCGACGGCGTCCGCGAAGACGTAAACGGGGCCATTCGGAAGGCGCTGGACGTTTTCCGCTCTCTCGGGGCGGAAACGGTCGAGCTCAGCATGCCGTCGCTGAAATACAGCCTGCCGGTGTATTACATTCTCGCGTGCGCCGAGGCTTCATCCAACCTCGGGCGGTACGACGGGATCCGCTACGGATACCAGACGGCGCACTACACCGACCGCAACGACATGGTCTGCAAGACCCGCAGCGAAGGCTTCGGCGCGGAGGTCAAACGCCGCATCCTGCTCGGGACCTATGTCCTGAGCGCGGGCTATTACGACGCCTACTACAAAAAAGCGCAGAATCTCCGCGGCACGATCGTCCGGGCGTTTGAAAACGCGTTCCAAAAATGCGACCTGATGCTCGCCCCCACCGTTCCGATGACGGCGTTCGCGTCGGGCCGCACGGCGAAGGACCCCGTGGAAACCTACCTGACGGATATCTGCACCGTTCCGGTCAACATCGCCGGGCTGCCGGGAATCAGCGTCCCCTGCGGAACCGGCGCCGACGGAATGCCCGTCGGCCTGCAGCTCATCGGGCCCAAATTCAGCGAGGCCGCCGTTTTGAACGCGGCCAACCGGTATGAGCTGGCGGCGCGGGAAAGCTCCTTCAAAGCCGTGAAAGCGGGGGTGTCCCTATGAATTACGAACTGGTCTGCGGCTTGGAAACCCATGTGGAGCTGGCCACAAAAACGAAAATCTTCTGCTCCTGCACAACGGAATTCGGCGCCGAACCGAACACGCACTGCTGCCCCGTCTGCATCGGCCTGCCCGGCACTTTGCCGAAACTGAACAAAGCCGTGGTGGAGTACGCGGTGACGGCGGGGCTCGCGACGCACTGCGAGATCAACCCGGACGCGAAAATGGACCGCAAGAATTACGTCTACCCCGACCTGCCCAAAGCCTACCAGATTTCGGAATACGACCAGCCGCTGTGCCGGAACGGCTATGTGGAGCTTGCGAGCGGAAAGAAAATCCGCCTGACGCGCATCCACATCGAAGAGGACGCCGGGAAGCTTGTGCATGAGCGCGGAAACACGCTGATCGACTACAACCGCGGGGGTGTCCCGCTGATTGAGATCGTTTCCGAGCCGGATATCCGCAGCATCGGCGAAGCGGCGGAATATGTGGAACAGCTCCAGGCGATCATGCGGTACATCGGCGTTTCCGACTGCAAAATGCAGGAAGGGTCCCTGCGCTGCGACGTCAACGTCTCCGTCCGGCCGCAGGGTTCCGACAGGCTCGGCACCCGGACGGAAATCAAGAACATGAACTCCTTTTCGCATATGACGAAGGCGATTCAATACGAAATGGACCGGCAGATCGACCTGCTGGAGAGCGGCGAAGACGTCGTGCAGGAGACCCGCCGCTACAACGAGGAAACCGGATGCACGGAAGGGATGCGCGGCAAGGAAGACGCGAACGACTACCGTTATTTCCGCGACCCGGACCTCGTTGCGATCCGTGTGACGGACGACATGGTCGCGGCACTGAAAGCCAAAATGCCGGAGGGCCCGCAGAAACGCCTGGCGCGCTTCCAGACGGAATACGGCCTGCCGGAAGCGGACGCCCGGCTTTTAATCGACCGCCGCAGAATTGCCGATTACTTCGAAGCCGCCGCAAAGGGAACGAAAAACCCGCGCACCGTCGCGAACTGCATTCTCGGGCCGATTTTCTCCCGCCTGGACAGCGACGCGGCAAAAGACGAGTTCCGGGTCAGCGTATCGCCGGAAAACCTGAACGCGCTCGTCGGTCTGCTCGACGCCGGGAAAATCCGTAAGAACCTCGTCAAGTCTACGCTGGAAAAAATGCTGGACACCGGCAAACCCGCCGCGGCCTTTCTCAGTGAAAAAGACCTTGCGGGCGTCAACCCGGACGATCTGCGGAAAATCTGCGAGCAGGCGGCCGCGGACAATCCGAACGCGGTGAAGGATTACCGGGGCGGAAAGGAAAAAGCGCTGAAAGCGGTCCTCGGCGCCGTCATGAAGATGACGCGCGGACGCGCGAACCCGCAGGAAGCGGAAAAAATTCTCACCCAGATCATGAAAGCATAAAAATTTTACAAAGGGCCGGGGGCTTCGCACTTTTATCAGTGCGAAGCCCCTGGCTGCTGTACGCCGTACCACATGGAAATTGCTAATCGAAACAACGAACAAGGTTTGTCTTTGCGGCGTTCGCTTCCGCTTCATACTGGGAAATGCTTTGTTTCAGCTGGAAAAGCGCTTCGCTCAGCAAGCTTCTCGGACAGGGAATATTGATCCGTTCAAAGCCTTCCCCTTCCGGCCCGAACAGCGGACCGGCATCGAACCATAATTTCGCCCGGTTGACGATCAAGTCTTCGAGCCGGTCCCCGTCGAGGCCGAGGCATCGGAAATCCATGTCTGCGACCCAAAAAGGCAAAACATCCGCCGGTTTCCCGTGTTCCGCGGCAAAATCATATTTGAGGGAATTTGTTCTTTTCCGATCGATAACCGGGTCAAACGAAACGTTCATTCCGTTGCCTCCCTGGCTTCAAAACCCGCTGTAAAGAACCGATCCCGTCTTTCGAAAATTTCGGCCTTTGAAAACCGCAAAAGCCGGCCCGCGGATTGTTCCAGAAGAAACCGCTTTAAACCAGCCTGATTTTTTCTCTCTTTTCCATCTGAATAATTTTGCCATCCTGAATGATGACCGCAATGGAACCGTAACGAACCGCTTTGATGTCCCGCGCCAGCTTTTCATAAATTCTTTTTTCGCGGTATTTCTCATTTTCCGTCACCATGCCGGCTCACTCCTTTCGGCAATAAATAGATAATAAAAATCCCGTCCTCTTAACTTTAAGAAGACGGGATCAAATTCCCGTGTTACCACTTCAATTCACCTGCACCTCGCAGCACAGGCCTCACAAAGTACGCCGGATTTCAACAAAACCGGATATACTTTTTCGCCATAACGGGCAACCCCGTCGCAGCCTAAGCAGCAAAGCCTCGGTGCGCCACTCCAGAGCCATTTTCAGCTTGTTTCGATCTGTCCTCTTTCAGCGGGAACCGGACTCTCTGTAAGATCCATCCACAAACTTACTTTCTCTTTCCCAGTGTTTGAAAGATGAACTTGTTAATTGCACCTATTATAACACGGAAATCTCCGCTGTCAAGCGTTCTTTCGCGGTTTCTTTGCGCGGCCTTTTAGTCTGCCGGCGAGCTCTGATTGGAATGGAGCAAGTTTTTCCCTTATCCGTTGGGGCAGGCTCCGGTTTGTTTTTCTGCGCTTTGCAAGGAATCTTTGATCCAGGCCAAGTGAATCGGCGGAATCAGGCCATAATTGTAAAAAAGGAATCCGTCAACCTTTTGGTCGTAGGCGGTTTTCACTTTTTCCGCAAATTCCGCTTTGTTGTGGTACTCCGGCATGAATGCCCGCATGCCGACCAACAGATCCGCACCTTTTGCAAATGTCCTGTGGCATTCTTCCAGATCCCTTTTCGTCTGATCGGCTCCACAGTCGTAACTGCACACGACCGCACCGTCGCATCGTGCGGAAATGCTCCGTAGGTCTACGCCGAAAATCCACGATTTGGAATGCGGCAGCAGGCTGAGAAAATAAAGTTTGCTGCGTCCCCCGACTGTTTTGTAGACCTCTTCCATCAGGGAAGTCACCACCGTAGAACGCCATTTCAAAAATTGGTAGACCTCGGGTGTGTCGCGGAAAAAGTCAATGCCCTGCGCAAAGAATTTTTGATCCAGGTCCGGGGGAACGTCTCGTTCCGAAAGGCGGTCCAGCCAGCCCTTCACGGTCTCCTTTGCCGGCAGGATGTCGAGCCCTTCTTTTTTTGCGCGTGCCACACAGGAATCGCAGAAACACAGGGAGAGAAGAAAGTCTTCCAGAGCGGTAAGGCCGATCCCATCTTTTTCATGGTGGAATTCATGTGCATGGCCCATGAAATTCAGGGATTCCAACTCCAGAGAATACAGAGGAAGATGCGCGCAGATATCATCCACGAGCGTATTCATATACAGCCTGACATCCGGGTTGGACGGACACTGGTTGTAATATACGGCATCTCCGTATGCGTTATGAACACAGGTGTCCGGATATGCCATACCAATTCGCGTGTTGTGGAGGCATACGGTCCAGCCGGAAACCGTCATGTTCAGCTTCCGAGATTCCTCAAGCAGGTCATGCCAGAAAGTCGGATGCGCCTGGATGAATTTTCCGACCCGCGGCTGAATTTTCTGTCCGCGAAACCGGCTCAAATCGGTCGGATAGTATGTCACTCCGTCTTCCGGAAAATAAATTTTTCGCTTTCTGCTGCGTAACTGAAGGAAACGCCCCGCATGATAGCTGGTAATCATACTGACACCGGTCAATCCATTGGCCTTCATATCGGCCAGACTTTCATGGATGCCGCAATCGACAAGATCCCAAGGATACGACCACATGGATGCATACATTATCACATTACCCCCTGCTATGTATTTTTAAAGTGCTGTATGAAGCTCCTGCTGTATTTGACGGATGGCCTGATAGGCGTGGAGATAAATGTTAAAAATCCGACGGTATTTTTCATGCGCGGCCCGGTTTGGAACGTTTTCGGCTTCGGAGGAAAAAGTGCGGCGAGCCGCAGCTTTCAGGTCTTGGAAAACACCTGCGCCGTAACCTCCAAGAATGCAGGCGCCCACCGTAGACGCATCCGCTTGTCGGACGAGACGCGTGGTACGTCCGAAAACATCGGTGATGATCTGATTCCAACCGGCCACTCGAATTCCGCCGCCGCCAAGAGAAATATTTCTTAGTTTTCCGCCCCGTATCTCTTCAAAGATCTGAAGCGTTTGTAATAAATTGAATGAGATTCCTTCCAGAATACTCTTGAAAAGATATTCCGGGCGGCAGGACTGGCTGACGTTAAGGAAAGCCCCTGCATCATTGGAATTGAAATAAGGGCTTCCGCTGCCGACAAAAAAGGGAATATTCAGGACCGGATTGGAACCATTGGGAATCCGGGCCGCAAGCTTCGCAATATGATCGGAAAGCTTGTAGCTAATTTCCCCCGTTTCGGAAAACTGGGACACAAGCCAGTTCAGCGCAAGGCCGCCGTTAAAATGGGAACCGAGTGCATAGTAGCAGTTTGGGAGCGCATGGAGATGGTAGGTAATCCTGCCATGCCCTGTTTGGGAAGGCGTTTTGACCGCCATCAGAAAGGTAGCGCTTGTCCCAAGGGTTACAGCGGCGTCTCCCGGATCGGTTACACCAATTCCGAGGGCACCGCACGCCATGTCCGCAGCACCCATGACCACGGGAACCCCGCCCGGCAGCGAGAATTTTTCCGCGGCCT
>JALCPO010000021.1 GCA_022650455.1 Oscillospiraceae bacterium | reverse complement strand
ATACCGACGGCGGCAGAACGGCGGGGATCGTCGCCGCCGCCACCGCGGTGGGGATGATCGCCATAGCGGCCCTGGGCCGGGGACCGTCCGAACAGGCGGGGAAGCCGTTCCGCAGCGTCCCGGCGGGGGTGCTGGCCGCCCTGTCCGGCGCTTTTGTCGCCGGGCAGTCGCTGGTCGGCATGGCGGTCCGCACATCGGACGGGAACACGGTGATGGACGATGTCCTCGCCGTGGCCGGGCTGTTCGCGGCGGTTTCGCTGTTCGCCGCGGCCTACGACTTCGCGTCGGGCGAAACCGTTCTCCGCAGGCATCCCCTGCTTGCGCTGCCGCCGTCCGTCTGGGGTTGTCTCTGTTTGATCTCTCTGTTTGTCGATTACGCGGCGACGGTGAACCGGCTGGAAAACGTCTACCATACTTTTACGGTCGTATTTTTGCTTTTATTCCTGTTTTGCCAGGCAAAGTTGCTGTCCGGCCTTGGGAGTGAAAAGGACGGGCGGCCGATTTACGCCTACGGCTTTTCCGCCGTGGTCGCGGTGCTGGCCGACGCCGTGCCGAATTTGGCGCTCTATTTCTCCGGGAGTCCCCTGCTGGGGTCGTTCCCGGTCGGTCTGCATCTGGTGAACGTCGTCCTGGCGGCGTATATCCTTGTTTATCTTTCCGCCCTGGAGCGCGGAACGGCCGCCGCGCCGGAGCCGCAAGGCGCCGGACAAACGGGAGGGGGCCCCGGAAACCCGGCGGAAAACGCGCAGGGGCCCGGGGCGTCCCCGAAACCGGAGAACGCGGAGAAACCCGCGCCGAATTCGGAATTTTCCCCCGCTTCTTTCCGGATGTGCCAGGAATTTCTGAAAGGCGCGTATCGGAGCGAGGAAAAGTTCATGGAAAAAAGGGGAAATCCGGCTTCCGCGGCAAAAAGCTTAAAAAGTTAGTTAAAATAATATCAGAACACCTTGTAAAATAGCGGCGGATGCTATAAAATAACAGAGGATCAAATATTTATCAGGAGGTAGCATTTATGGCTATTAAAGTTGGCATTAACGGCTTCGGTCGCATTGGACGCCTTGTTTTCCGCGCTGCGGTTGCTCAGCCGGAAACCTTTGAAATCGTCGGAATCAACGACCCGTTCATTGCCCTCGACTACATGGTTTACATGGTGAAGTACGACACCATGCACGGCCATTTCGACGGCGAAGTCAAGGCTGAGGACGGCAAGCTCGTTGTAAACGGCCGCAAGATCGATGTTTTCGCGGAGAAGGATCCGGCAAATATTCCGTGGGGAAAGATCGGCGTGGAATATGTCGTCGAGTCCACCGGTGTGTTCGCCACGACCGAAAAAGCGTCCGCCCATCTGAAGGCCGGCGCGAAGAAGGTCGTTATTTCCGCTCCTGCGAAGGACCAGGAAACCCCGACTTTTGTCTGCGGCGTTAACCTCGACACGTATAAGAAAGACATGAAGGTCGTTTCCAACGCTTCCTGCACCACAAACTGCCTGGCTCCGCTGACCAAAGTGATCAACGACAAGTTCGGCATCGTGGAAGGCCTTATGACGACCGTCCACTCCACCACCGCCACGCAGAAGACCGTCGACGGGCCTTCCAAGAAAGACTGGCGCGGCGGCCGCGCTGCTTCCGGCAACATCATTCCTTCCTCCACCGGCGCCGCGAAGGCGTGCGCGCTCGTTATCCCGGCTGTGAAGGGCAAGCTCACCGGCATGTCCATGCGTGTCCCGACGCTGGACGGCTCCGTTGTGGACCTGACCGTCAGCCTCGCGAAGCCGACAACCTATGACGCGATCTGCAAGGCCGTCAAGGAAGCTTCCGAAGGCTCCATGAAGGGCGTCCTGGCTTACACGGAGGATGCGATCGTTTCTTCCGATATTCTCGGCGATCCGCACACTTCCATTTTCGATGCCAAGGCCGGCATCATGCTGAACGACCATTTTGTCAAGCTGATTGCCTGGTACGACAATGAATGGGGTTACAGCAATAAGGTCCTCGACCTCATCAAGCACATGTACAAAGTGGACAACGCCTGACGTTTCCGCTTGTTTTTCGGAAAAGGCCCTGCGGCGGGAAGCTGCGGGGCCTTTTTGCGTTTCCCGGCGGCCGTGCTTTTTCCGGGTTCCGTCAGGAAGCGACAGTCTGCCGGCCCGGCTTTATGGCATTTCCATAATTATTCCATGAACGGAGGAAAATGACAGGGGCATTTGCCAATTGAAAAGGAAGGGACGGCACGGTACAATAGAGACAGGATGTCCGGGAAACCATGCCTTTCCCGAAGCTGCGGCCGACGGGGAGAAATGGAATCGCGGGAATCAACCCGGGCGGAAGTGCTACGAGCGGCCGGATCCTGCGCGCTTTTCGGCGGTACGATTGTGAAATCCGTGCCGCCGTTTTCCATGGGCCCTGTGCGGGCATTTGCTCTCTTCCTTCTACCCCGCTTTCAGTCATGTTTATAACAAAGTAACTAAAAAGTAATAAGATATAATAAAAATATTGCGAATAATTAACTAAAAATACTTGAACTTTTCCCGTTTTATGCTATGATAAAGACAGACAAAATGCATCGGTGATCCAAAGAGGAGTTGTTTTCCGTGCAAAATGACAGGATCGTTGAAAGCGACTGCGCTCCGCTCCGTTCCTTTCGGGATGGGAACAATTGCCGGGCGTATGAGTTCCTGGGCGTACATAAGGCGGAACGGGACGGAAAGGCCTGCATGGTCTGCCGCGTCTGGGCACCGAACGCCGCCGCCGTTTCGGTCGTGGGCGACTTCAACCGCTGGGCGGACGGTGCCGACCCGATGGAAAAAACCGGGGACGGGGTTTGGGAGTGCGGCCTTCCGTTCGAGATGAAACAGTACGACGCTTACAAGTTCTGCGTGACCACGGCGGGCGGGAAAAAAATTTTCAAAAGCGATCCTTATGCGTTCCACTATGAAATTTCGCCCGGGAACGCGTCCAAGTATTACGATATTTCCGGCTTCCAGTGGAACGACGCCGCATGGTTCCGCCGCAAGAAGGCCAAACCGCATTACGGCCGGCCGGTGAATATCTACGAGGTTCACCCGGGTTCTTGGCGCCGTTACAAGGACGGGAACGTGTTTTCGTATGACAAGCTGGCCGGGGAGCTGATCCCTTATGTAAAGGATATGGGCTATACCCATATTGAGCTGATGCCGGTGACGGAGTATCCGTACGACGGCTCGTGGGGCTACCAGGTGACCGGGTATTTTGCCCCGACTTCCCGGTATGGGGAGCCGAAGCAGTTCATGGAGTTTGTGGAAGCATGCCATGAGGCCGGGATCGGCGTGATTATGGACTGGGTTCCGGCGCATTTCCCGAAGGACGAGTTCGGGCTTGCCCGATTCGACGGGACGCCGTGCTACGAGTATGCCGATCCGCGCAAGGGCGAGCACAAGGATTGGGGTACGCTGGTCTTTGACTACAACAAGGGGGAGGTCGTCAGCTTCCTGATTTCCAGCGCGGTTTTCTGGCTGGAAAATTACCATATCGACGGGCTCCGGGTCGACGCCGTCGCGGCCATGCTGTATCTCGACTACAGCCGGAAGGACGGCGAATGGATCCCGAACCGGAACGGCGGGAAGGAAAACCTGGAGGCCATCGCTTTCCTGAAAAAACTGAACGAAACGGTTTTCGCCCGTTTCCCGGAAGTCATGATGATCGCCGAGGAATCCACTTCGTGGCCGATGGTCTCGCGGCCCACCTACTGCGGCGGCCTGGGGTTCAATTACAAGTGGAACATGGGCTGGATGAACGATATGCTCCATTACGTTTCGCTGGACCCGCCGCAGCGGAAATATCACCACGACGGCCTCACGTTTTCCTTTTTCTATGCATTCTCGGAAAACTTTGTGCTTCCGGTCTCGCACGACGAGGTCGTGCATGGAAAAGGTTCGCTGATCAACAAGATGCCCGGCACCTACGAGCAGAAATTTGCCGGTGTGCGCGCTTTTCTCGGTTACATGATGGCGCACCCGGGCAAAAAGCTGATTTTTATGGGGACGGAGTTCAGCCAGTTTGCGGAATGGAATTACGAGAAGGAATTGGACTGGCTGCTGCTGGATTACGAGCAGCACAGCCGGCAGAAGAAATTTTTCCGTGACCTCAACCATTTCTATCTGGACAATCCGCCCTTGTGGGAAGTCGATTTTTCCTGGGAAGGGTTTTCGTGGATTTCCAACGACGACTACACCCAGAGCGTGATCGCCTTCCGCAGGTTCGACAAATCGGGAAAGGAAATCATCGCCGTCTGCAATTTTCTTCCGGTGCGCCGCGACAACTACCGTATCGGCGCGCCTTACGACGGAATTTATGAGGAGGTGTTTTCTTCGGACCGCGTGGAATACGGCGGGAGCGGCGTGGAAAACGGCAATCATATCCGGAGCTCGGGGCCGCCGATGCACGGCTGCGAACAGTCCATCAGCCTGACGCTGCCTCCCCTTTCGGTCCTTTACCTGAAATGCAGGAGGAAGATTTCCCGCCGTTCCGCCGGACCGGGGAAAAAAGAGGGGCCCGGCCGGAAGAAATCCGGGCGCAGCCGGGACAACGCCCATCCATGAAAGAAGGAATACACATGCTGCCAAAACAGGAGGTAGTCGCCATGCTGCTGGCGGGGGGCCAGGGCAGCCGGCTCGGCGTCCTGACAAGAAACCTTGCAAAACCCGCCATCCCGTACGGCGGAAAATACCGCATCATTGATTTTCCGCTTTCCAACTGTGTAAATTCCGGCATCGAATGCGTCGGCGTCCTGACGCAGTACCAGCCGCTGGTGCTGAACGAATACATCGGCAGCGGTCAGCCCTGGGACCTCGACAGCACCAACGCCGGCGTCCGGGTGCTTCCGCCGTACCAGCGCAGCCGCAAATCGGACTGGTACAAAGGGACCGCCAACGCGATCTACCAGAATATCCCCTATATCGAGCGATACCACCCGGACTATGTGATCGTCCTCTCCGGCGACCACATCTACAAGATGGACTACTCGAAAATGATCGCGTTCCACAAGGAAAAAGAGGCCGACTGCACCATCGCGGAGATCGAGGTTCCCATGGAGGAAGCGAGGCGTTTCGGCATCCTGAACACGAACGAGGACGGCTCCGTTTACGAGTTCGACGAGAAGCCGAGGGTGCCGAAAAGCAACCGGGCTTCCATGGGGATTTATGTGTTTACCTGGAGCAAGCTCCGCAAATACCTGGAAGCCGACGAAGCCGACCCGAAGTCGTCGAACGACTTCGGCAAGGACGTTCTCCCCGCCATGCTGAAGGCGGGGGAAAGAATCTTCGCGTATCCGTTCGAGGGCTACTGGAAGGACGTGGGGACCATCGGCAGCCTGTGGGAATCCAACATGGACCTGCTGGACCCGAACGTCCCGCTCGACCTGGGCGAGGAGAACTGGAAGATCTACTGCCGCAACCCGGTCATGCCGCCGCATTACATCGCGAAAAGCGCTAAGGTGCAGAATTCGCTGATTGCGGAAGGCAGCAACGTGTACGGCACGATCGATTTCACCGTGCTGTTTTCGGGGGTTTCCATTGCGCCCGGCGCCGTGGTGCGCGACTCCATCATTATGCCGAACACGCGCATTGAGGAAAACGCGGTGGTGCAGTACGCCATCGTCGCCGAGAACTGCGTGATCGGGAAGGGTGCGTCCGTGGGGGCGCGTCCGGAGGACATTGAAAACAAGGAGGAATGGGGCGTCGCGGTCGTCGGGGACGGCTGCGTGATTCCGCCGGGGGCGGAGATCCCGCCGAAGGCGATGATCGACCGGGACAGACTGGAAGAGAGGGTTGGGAAAAATGCGCGGAAATAATGTGCTCGGCCTGATTTTTTCCAACGTCCACGAAGAAAAGGTGCGCGAGCTGACCGAAAACCGGACGATGGGCTCCGTGCCGTTCGGCGGGCGGTACTGCCTGATCGATTTTCCGCTTTCCAACATGGTGAATTCGGGGATCAACAAGGTGGGCGTGGTCACCAAGGGGAATTACCAGTCTCTGATGGACCACCTCGGTTCCGGCAAGGCGTGGGACCTTTCCCGCAAGCGCGAGGGGCTGTTCCTTCTGCCCCCGTTCGAGGGGGAGTCCGTCAACGGAAACAGCCGTGTCGAGTCGCTCTCCTGCGCGCAGGCCTTTCTGCAGAATTCCAAGGAGGAATATGTCCTCCTGACCGACAGCGACACCGTCTGCAACATCGATTACGGCGACGTCCTCGCGCAGCATGTGAAAACGCGGGCGGACATTACGGTGATCTGCCGGTGCGGCAGGCTTCCGGATAAAATCTGCGGGCCGACGGTGTACACCGTCGGCCCGGACGGCCGCGTGCGCGACCTGCTCGTCAACCCGCGCACGGAAGGCGAATGCTGTTACGGCATGGGCATGATGCTTATCCGCCGCGAGCTGCTCATCCGCCTGGTGGATGACTGCGTCAGCCGCAATCTGTACAATTTCGAGCGCGACCTGCTCCAGAGGAATATTCCCAACTACCGTGTTTTTTCATATGAATTCAAGGGGTTTGCAAAAATCATCTGCTCCGGCGTCGCGTACTTTGAGGCAAACATGGCGCTGATGCTGCCGGACGTGAGGGCGCAGCTGTTCGACCCGAGCCGCCCGATCTACACGCGGGTGCGCGACGACATGCCCGCGCGCTACGGCCTCGGGGCTTCCGTTTCCAATTCGCTGATCGCCGACGGCTGCGTCATCGACGGGGAAGTCCGCAACAGCGTACTGTCCCGCGGCGTCCGCGTGGGCAAGGGGACGGTGGTGGAAAACTGCGTGATCCTGCAGGACAGCGTCGTCCGGCCGGACAGCCGGCTGAATTATGTCATCGCGGACAAGGATGTCCTCATTAAGAACGGCCGTTCCCTTTTGGGCTTTGAATCCTACCCGGTCTACATTGCCAAAGGGAGCGTCGTATAAAACCGGACCGATTTGTGAGAAGGGGGTACCGATATGAAAGTTCTGTATTGTACCAGCGAGGCCGCGCCGTTTGCCTCGACGGGCGGGCTTGCCGAGGTGGCCGGCTCGCTTCCGCAGGCCCTGCGGCTCAGGCTGATCGGCTGCCGCGTGGTCATGCCGCTGTATGAGGACATCCCGCAGGAGCTGCGCGACAATATGAAGTTTGTCACCAGCCTGTCCGTCCCGGTGGCGTGGCGCAGGCAGTACTGCGGCGTTTTTCAGACGCATGTGGGCGGCGTGATTTTTTACCTGATCGACAATCAGTATTATTTCAAGCGCCGCGGCCTTTACGGCCACTATGACGATGCCGAGCGCTTCGCGTTTTTCTCGCGTGCCGTGATCGAGATGCTCCCCAGCCTCGAGTTCAAGCCGGACGTGATCCACTGCAACGACTGGCAGACCGCTCTGGTGCCGGTTTACTTCAGCATCTTTTACGCGGGCAACGACTGGTACAAGGGGATCAAGACGATTTTGACCATCCATAACATCCAGTACCAGGGGAAATACGGCATGGAGCTGGTGGAGGATGTGCTCGGCATCCCGCAGTCCGACACGCCGCTTCTGGAATACGGCAACTGCGTCAACCTGCTGAAAGGCGGCATCGAATGCGCGAACCGCGTCACGACGGTCAGCCCTACCTACGCGAAGGAGATTCTCGATCCCTGGTTCGCCTACGGGCTGGAAGGGATCCTGCAGGAACGGAAATGGAAGATCGCCGGTATTCTGAACGGGATCGACCGGAACGTTTACAACCCGGAAACGGACGAATTCCTGTATGCCAATTATACGGCCGAGGACCTCGGCGGAAAGGCACAAAACAAGCTGGAGCTTCAGAAACGGCTGGGTCTGGAAGAGGACGCCGACCTTCCCATGGTCGGCATGGTGACGCGGATGGTCGCCCAGAAAGGGCTGGACCTCGTGGAGAAAGTTCTTGACCGCCTGATGCGGGAGACCGGCGCCCAGTTTGTCATCCTCGGCTCCGGCGACTGGGACTATGAGAATTATTTCAAGGAAGCGCAGAGCCGGTACCCGGGAAGGCTGTGCGCCTGCTTCGGGTACATTCCGGAGCTTTCGCACAAAATCTATGCGGCGTCGGACATTTTCCTGATGCCGTCGAAGTCGGAGCCCTGCGGCCTGGCGCAGATGATCGCGCTGCGGTACGGGACCGTTCCGGTGGTCCGCGAGACCGGCGGCCTGAAGGATTCCATCCGGGACAGCGGGGACGGCGAGGGCAACGGCTTTACCTTCCAGTCTTACAACAGCGGCGATCTGTACGGCGCGGTCGACCGCGCGCTGAAAGGGTACGAGAACAAAGAAGGGTGGAATATCCTTGTCCGGCGCGCCATGGGCTGCGACTACGGCTGGGGGCGTTCCGCAAACGAATACATCCGCCTGTACCGCGATCTGATTAAGAACGGCTGAGCACCCGTTTGAACGCTTGGGAGGCCTTATGAGAAATTTTAAAAGAAAAGGGACAAAAGCGGCTGTTTGGGTCGGAACAGCCGTTTTTGTCTGTATCGTTTTCTGGGGCGTTTTCCAGTTTTCCGGCTTGTTTCTGGACCGGATGTTCCCCCGGGACGGGGCGCAGCCCGGCCCGGCCCCGTCCGCTTCCCCGCAGGACGAGCCGCGGGACACGGCGGAGGTTTCCTCCGCGCCGGCAAGCTCCGGTTCTGCGTCGGGAGCGTCGGTCGGCGGGATGTTCCGCGTTTACGAAGACGCGGCGAAGGAAAAGCTCGAAAAGATGACGCTGAAGGAAAAGGTGGGGCAGGTTTTTATTTTTGCAGCTCCGTCGTCCGGGGCGATCAGGACGATCGACGATTACAGCCCGGGCGGGTACTGCCTGTCGGGCCGGGATTTTGCCGGAAAAACGGCGGCGCAGGTGAAAAAGACGCTGAAAGCATACCAGAATTCCAGCAAAATACCGATGTTCCTCTGCTGTGACGAAGAGGGCGGCACGGTCGTGCGGGTAAGCGGAAACCGGGCGCTTGCCCCGAAAAAGTTCCAGTCGCCGCAGCAGGTTTTCCAATCGGGCGGCTACGGCGCCGTTGCCGACGACACGGCCCGCAGGGCGCAGCTTCTGGCGTCCCTCGGCGTCAATTTAAACCTCGCCCCGGTCTGCGACGTTTCCACCGACCCGAAAAATTTTATTTACGACCGCTCTTTCGGCCGAAATGCGCAGGAAACCGCAAAGTTTGTGGAAGTGTCGGTTCAAACGTATAACGACCGGAAGATGGGCTGTGCGCTGAAGCATTTCCCCGGCTACGGGAACACGGGGGACACGCATACCGCCGCGGCGCGCGACGGGAGAAGCTACCAGACGTTCCAGACATCCGATTTTCTGCCGTTCCAGGCGGGGATCAAGGCGGGAGCGCCCTGCGTCATGGTTTCGCACTGCGTGGTGGAAAGCATGGACTCCGAGAGGCCCGCGTCGCTCTCTCCGCAGGTGCACGCCATTCTGCGCGAAAAGCTTGGGTTTACCGGCGTGGTGATGACGGATTCGCTTGCGATGGGCGCGGTATCCGCCTACGCCAAAGGAAAAAACGCCGCCGTGGAGGCTTTCCTTGCAGGAAACGACATCCTGCTGATGCCGGACGTTTCATCCAGTTACAAGGCGCTGTACGAAGCGGTGCGGAAGGGGTCCGTTTCGGAAAAAAGGCTGGACGAGTCCGTCCTGCGCATCCTCGCGTGGAAAATCGAGCTGGGAGTGATTTCGTAAAGCCAAAAAAGGCGGAGCTTCCGCGGGAGCTCCGCCCTTTTTCCGGGTCCGGCCGGCGAAGGCTGTTTTCAAACGCCCCGGGACATGCTATAATGATTTCGGTGTTTTCCTGCCGCCCATCCGGTTTTCCGAGCTTTGGATGAGGTTGAACAGCGAGGAAGAAAACAGCGGGTACTGCGCCGCAATCTTCTCGGGGGAAGAGGCGGGGGCCGCGCCCTTTTCCACCGGGTCCATCCCATCGACCTTTTCGCCGGAAAGCAGGCAGAGCGCGTTGCTCAGGGCAATTTCCTGCGCGGCGCTGGAACGGCCGCCGCTCTGCTTCTGCGGAATGGAAAAAAGGCCCTGCGGGTTTTTCGGGTTTGCCGAATAGAGCAGGCGGAAGACTTTATAGACGGCAAGGTTCAGGTAGGCGGAAATTTCGGCCGTGAGGGATTTGCTGCCGAATTTCTGCAGAGAGCCGTAGATGATGTTCAGGGAATTGGCGATCAGTTTTTTATTGAGGAGAGGCAGGACGCTGCCGCCTTTTCCGTGCATCACGTTTTCCCGGCCCGCCGCGTCCGGCTCCGGGATGTCTTCCACCGAGATGGTCGCCCCGCTGCGGTGCGGGGTCCGGCCCAGAAGATAGTCGCAGGAGACTTGGTAGTAGTCCGCAACCTTTACGACAAAGTCCAGCCCGCATTCGCGGATTCCCTTTTCGTAGTGGGAGAGAAGCGCCTGTGAAATTTTGAGGTCCCCGGCCACCTTTTTCTGACTGTATCCGCGCTCTTTCCGCAGCAGGGTGATGATCCGCGAGAAACTGTTGTTCATTTCCGTTATCTCCTGTCGAAATTTGGAACTAAAAACGTCCAGTAAATCATATAACAAATATAACTTTTTGTAAAGCCGCTAGATATCGTGCCCGGCGCGGCGGCAATTTCCGTATCTTGAATTTGGAAACCGCTTCCGCCGGGCGGCGGCATAAGGGGGACCCCGATTGAAATCCTATACGATTCATCTTATCCGCCACGGCGTGACCAAGGGCAACGAAGAAGGCCGCTACATCGGCAGCACCGACCTTCCGCTTTCGCCGGCCGGGGAGCAGAGGCTGAAGGCGCTTGCCGCAAAATATCCGTACCCGCGGGCCGAAGCCTATTTTGTCAGCCCGCTCCGGCGCTGCGTCCAGACGATGAAGATCCTGTATCCGGAGGCGAAGCCCGTGCTGGCGGACGGGTTCCGGGAATGCAGCTTCGGCGCGTGGGAAGGCAGGACCGCCAGGGAGATTGCGGCGGCGTATCCGGCGTTTGCCCGGTGGATTTCCGGGCAGGGGAAGCAGGTGGCGCCCCCGGGCGGCGAAAGCGGCGAAGCGTTTGCCCGCCGCGTCTGCGTTTCGTTTGAAAAGCTGGTCCGGGAGCTGATGACCGCCGGCGTCCCGTCCGCCGTTCTGGTGGCGCACGGCGGCACCCTGATGACCATCCTTTCCGCGTACGGCCTTCCGCGCGCCCGATTTTACGACTGGATGACGGAGAGCGGCTGCGGCTACTCCATGCGCATTACGCCGGGGCTGTGGATGCGTTCCAAGGTCGGGGAAGTGTATGCGAAAATCCCCGCCGCGGAGAAAAAAGAGGACGGCGGCGTCCTCATGATCGACCTCGCGCGTGAGGCGGCCGAGCGGGCGTTCGGCGGAAAAGATGAGAAAAAATAGTTGACAAACGGATTTTCGGTGCATATAATAGACATAATTTCATAGAACCGAAAGGCAATGAAGGGAATAAGGCAGAGGCGGAAAAGCTTCAGAGAGCCGGCGGATGGTGCGAGCCCGGCGTTTCCGTTTTTGCGTATAGCTCATCCCGGAGCCGCCGTGTTCGATGCGCAAGCGTTAGAAACGGCCGCAGCGGCAGCGTTACAGGCCGGGGCCTTGTTGGAGGCCTGCCGAGGGCTCGATGACGAGCCGAATTTTGGGTGGTACCACGAAAGCAATTTCGTCCCGAATACAGCATTTGCTGTATTCGGGATTTTTTTATCCGCTGTTGTTTCAGCAGCGCAGGAAAAGGAGTGTTTCATTATGTATCAAGGCTGCAAAAAGTACATCCCGTTCCGGCCGATCTCCCTTCCGGACCGCACCTGGCCCGACAAGGTCATCCGGAAAGCGCCCGTCTGGTGCAGCGTCGACCTTCGCGACGGCAACCAGGCGCTGGTCGACCCCATGAATCTGGAAGAAAAGCTGCTGTATTTCCAGACGCTGGTCGGCATCGGCTTCAAGGAGATCGAGGTCGGTTTCCCGTCCGCTTCGGAGACCGAGTACGAGATCCTGCGCACGCTGATCGAGAAGCACTTCATCCCGGACGACGTGACGGTTCAGGTGCTGGTGCAGGCGCGCCCGCATCTGATCCAAAAGACGTTTGAGGCGATCCGCGGGGCGAAAAACGTGATCGTGCATTTCTACAACTCCACGTCGACGCTCCAGCGCAAGATCGTGTTCAAGACCGACATGCAGGGCGTGACCGACATCGCCGTAAAGGGCGCGAAGCTCATTAAGGAGCTGACGGATAAGGAAGTCGCCAAGAGCGGCGCCGACATCCGCTACGAGTATTCGCCGGAGAGTTTTTCCGGCACCGAGATCGAAAATTCGGTGCTGATCTGTGAAAAGGTCATGGAGGTGCTGCAGCCGACGCCGGAGCACAGGCTGATCCTCAACCTGCCGAACACCGTGGAAATGGCGACGCCGAACTGCTACGCCGACCAGATCGAATATTTCTGCCGCCATATCCCGAACCGCGACAGCGTCGTCGTCAGCATCCACCCGCACAACGACCGCGGAACGGCGACCGCCGCGACCGAGCTCGGCATCATGGCCGGGGCAGACCGCGTGGAAGGCACGCTTTTCGGCAACGGGGAGCGCACCGGCAACGCCGATATGATGGTCGTTGCGATGAACCTGTATTCGCAGGGAGTGGACCCCGGGCTCGATTTTTCCAACCTTGCCGAGATCCGCCGCATGTATGAGAAATGCACGAGGATGAAAGTCCACGAGCGCCATCCGTACGCGGGCGACCTGGTCTTCACGGCGTTCTCCGGCTCGCATCAGGACGCCATCAGCAAGGGCGTGGCGTACCTCAGGAGCGGCGCGACCGAGTACTGGGAGGTCCCGTACCTGCCCATCGACCCGGCGGACGTCGGCCGCCAGTACGAGCCGGTCATCCGCATCAACAGCCAGTCCGGCAAGGGCGGGGCGGCGTTCGTGATGCAGCAGAGCTTCGGCTTTGAGCTTCCGAAGCCGATGCATCCGGAGTTCGGCAGGCTGGTCAAGGCCGCCTGCGACCGGGCCGGCCGCGAGCTTCAGCCGAAGGAAGTCTATAATATTTTCCGCGAAAACTACCTGGATGTCCGCGCGCCGTACGACCTGAGAAAATATAAGCTGCACGACGAGAGCGGGGACGGCGACGGCACGCAGGTGCGCTTTGAGGGCGTCCTGCGCTTCGGCCGGGAAGACCACGCCATCCGGGGCGAGGGGAACGGGCCGGTCAGCGCCTTCTTCCACGCCCTGGAAAGCGTGGGGATCACGCAGTACCGCTTCGTTACCTACCGTGAGCAGGCCATCTCTTCCGGCGCGGACTCCCAGGCGGTTTCGTACATCCATCTGACCGCGCCGGACGGCACCCCGGCGTTCGGCGTCGGCATCGACAACAACATCAGCCTCGCGTCCATCAAAGGAGTTATCTGCGCCATCAACCGCGCGGAGCGCAGGAAAGGGGAAGCAGAATGAAACATTACAGGATCGTCCTTCTCAAGGGGGATGGAATCGGGCCGGAGATCGTCGCCCAGGCGGCGTTTGTTTTAAAGAAGGCTGGCGAGCGGTTCGGGTTCGGCGTGGAATTCGACGAAGCCCTGCTGGGCGGCAGCGCCATCGACGCGGCGGGCAGCCCCATCCCGCGGGAAACGGTCGACAAGTGCAGAGCCGCCGACTCCACGCTCCTCGGCGCGGTCGGCGGGCCGAAATGGGACGGCCTGCCGGGGGACCAAAGGCCGGAAGCCGGGCTTCTCGGCATCCGCAGGGCGCTGGGGCTTTACGCCAACCTCCGCCCGTCCATGATTTTCCCCCAGCTCCGCGCCGCCTCGCCGCTGAAGGATTCCGTCATTGGAAACCGGCTCAACGTGATGATCGTCCGCGAACTGACGGGCGGCATCTATTTCGGGGAGCGCGGCCATAGGACCGTAGACGGCGCGGACGCCGCCTACGACACCGAGATGTACTCCGTCCCGGAGATCGAGCGCATTGCGCGCGTCGGCTTCGAAACGGCGCGGAAGCGCGGCGGAAAGCTTTGCAGCGTCGACAAGGCGAACGTGCTGGAATCCTCGCGCCTGTGGCGCAAAACCGTGGCGCGCGTCGGAAAAGAGGAATACCCCGACGTAGAGCTTTCCAACCTGTATGTGGACAACTGTTCGATGCAGCTCGTGCGCGACCCGAAGCAGTTCGACGTCATCGTGACGTCCAACATGTTCGGCGACATCCTTTCCGACGAGGCGTCCATGATCAGCGGCTCCATCGGCATGCTGCCCTCGGCGAGCCTCGGGGCGGGGAAGGCCGGCCTGTACGAGCCGGTCCACGGCTCCGCGCCGGACATCGCCGGGACGGGTACGGCAAACCCGCTCGCGACCATCCTTTCCGCCGCGATGATGCTCCGGAATTCGCTGGGCCAGCCGCAGGCGGCGCGCGCGGTGGAAGATGCGGTTTCCGCCGCGCTGGAGACCGCCCGCACGCCGGACATCTGGACGCCCGGCACAAAAAAGGTCGGCTGCGTGGAAATGGGCGAAATCGTCCGCAGCCTGCTGTAAGCGATTGCAAAAAGATAAAAAACCGGGCACAGGATTTTGATCCCGTGCCCTTTGGTTTTAAGAAGCGGAGAAATGCCCGTCGGGAAACGCATGGAAGTCAGTAGCCGAACTTTCCGGCCAGCGATTCGTCGTTTTCGACCCATTCGCTCACATCGGTGACGGTGTACTCCGTCTTGTTCCTGCGGGCGACGACCTGCCGGATGCCCGCGTTGATGATGAGCCGCTTGCACATGGAGCACGGCGCGGGGTTCGGCACGTACTCGCCGGTTTTGGCCTCTTTCCCGGCCAGGTACAGCGTGGCGCCGATCATGTCGTTCCGCGCCGCGCTGATGATGGCGTTCATCTCGGCGTGGACGGAGCGGCAGAGCTCGTAGCGTTCGCCGCGCGGCACGCCCAGCGTTTCGCGGACGCAGTACCCCGCGTCGATGCAGTTTTTCCGCCCGCGCGGTGCCCCGGTGTATCCGGAAGAGATGATCTCGTCGTGGTTGACGATGATTGCGCCGAAGTTCCGCCGCAGGCAGGTGCCGCGCTCCAAAACGGTTTCGGCGATGTCGAGATAATAATTGATTTTGTCCGTTCTCTGCATCTGGGTTTCCTCCTTGCGTGGATCCCGGAATCGTGCGGGAGTGTGAAAGATAGAATTTCCGCCTGGGGTATGCTATAATGATGGCATCGGAAGCGGAGGTTTCAAAGAATGGATTTATCCGATCTCGGAACGGTGAGAGCGGTTCTTGCCCGGCACGGATTCCGGTTTTCCCATTCGCTCGGGCAGAATTTCATCGTGGATCCCGCCGTGTGCCCGCGGATGGCGGAGCTCTGCGGCGCGGGGAAAGAATCCGGCGTGCTGGAGGTCGGCCCCGGGGTCGGCGTGCTGACCCGGGAGCTTGCCGCCCGCGCGGGGCAGGTCGTCTCGGTGGAGCTGGACCGCAGCCTGGAACCGGTCCTGAAAGAAACGCTCGCGGGCTGCCGCAATTTCAAAATCGTCTGGGGCGATGTCCTAAAGCTCGATTTGCAGAAACTTATCCGCGAAGAGTTTGCGGGGAAAGACGTGTACGTCTGCGCCAACCTTCCCTATTATATCACTTCGCCGGTCGTGATGCGGTTTCTGGAAGAGAAGCTGCCGGTCCGCGCCCTGACGGTCATGGTACAGAAGGAGGCCGCCGGGCGGCTCTGCGCCGAGCCGGGAACCCGGGCGTGCGGAGCGGTGAGCGCCGCCGTGCGGTACTATTCCGAACCCCGGGTCCTGTTTTCCGTGCCGCGCGCCTGCTTTTACCCGCAGCCGAACGTGGATTCGGCGGTCATCCGGCTGGACGTGCTGGAGCACCCGCCGGTTTCCGTCCCGGACGGAAAAGCGTTCTTCGCGCTGGTGAAAGCGGCGTTCGGCCAGCGCCGCAAGACCGCCGCCAATTCTATTTCGGCCGGGCTGGCGTTGCCGAAAAGCCGGGTGGCCGAAGCCCTGCGGGCCGCCGGCGCTCCGCCGGGAATCCGCTCCGAGCGGCTGACCATGGGCCAGCTTGCGGAGCTGACCAATCTGCTTTGCCAAAAGGGGGAAATAAAATGAGCGACGAAAAGCTCGCGCTTGTCCTGTTCGACCTCGGCTTCGTTCTGATGCTGATTTCCATGGTGATCGGCCCGTTCGGCATCACCAACTGGGCGCTTACGACGGCCGTCATTGCCTGCTGCCTCGCGCTCGGCGCCACCGCCATCGCGTTCCAGGGATGGGATGTTCCGGACGGGACCCCGCCTTGGGACGCCGGGGACGAAAAGCCCGGAAACCGGCGGAACCGGTGATCTCCATGAAGGCCGCGCCGGCTTGTCCCCTTACATGCTTTCCGGAGCGGTGATCTTAAACATGGAAAGAACGTTCTTCAGCACGGTGGCGGCGGCAAGGCAGAGGTTCAGCCGGGCCGCCGTCAGGCTTTCGCCCTCATCCTTTACGCGGCACGCCGTGTAGAACTTGTGGAACAGCGTCGCCAGCGTGACGACATAGCGCGTCATGCGCGCCGGGTCGTAGGCGCGGGCGGAGGCGATGATCTCTTCCGTGCAGGCCGAAAGGTGCCGGATGAGTTCGGTTTCTTCCGGGGCGGTCAGCAGGGCCAGCTCCTCGTCCGTGCATGCGCGGGGATGGATTCCTTCCGCCGCGAGCTTTTTCACGATGCTGCAAATCCGCGCGTGCGCGTACTGCACATAGTAGACCGGATTCTGGGAATCCTGCTGGACCGCGAGGTCGAGGTCGAAATCCATCTGGGAGTTGGCTTCGCGCAGGTTGAAATAGAACCGGGCCGCGTCGACCGGGACCTCGTCGAGCAGGTCGCCGAGCTGGATCGCCTTGCCGGTGCGTTTGCTCATGCGGACGACCTCGCCGCCCCGCACCAGGCGCACGAGCTGGATCAGCACGACGTCCAGCTTGCTCCCGTCGAGCCCGATGGCGTCCATCGCGCCCTTCATGCGGGCGACGTGGCCGTGGTGGTCCGCGCCCCAGACGTCGATGACGCGCTCAAAGCCGCGCTTGACGAACTTGTTCCGGTGGTAGGCGATGTCCGCCGCAAAATAGGTCGGCGTCCCGTTCCGGCGAATGAGCACCTCGTCCTTCTCGGCACCGTTCGCCGTGGCGCGGTACCAGAGAGCGCCGTCCTTTTCGTACGTCATGCCGCGGTCTTTCAGAATCCCGATGGTTTCGTCCAGCTCGCCGTCGTTGTGCAGCGTGCTTTCCAGAAACCAGGTGTCGTAGACGATCCGGTATTTTTCCAGGTCGGATTTCATTTTTTCGATGTTTTTCGGAAGAGTGAAATCGACCAGGGCTTTTTGGCGCTCTTCTTCCGGGGCGTCGACGTATTTGTCGCCGTAAATTTTGGCGAATTCGGCGGCGCGTTCCTTGATGTCCTCGCCATGGTAGCCGTCCTCCGGAAACTCCACCGCGTCCCCGCCCTTGTAGATTTGGAGGTAGCGGGCCGCCAGCGAGCGGCCGAATTTCAGGATCTGGTTGCCCGCGTCGTTCACATAGAATTCGCGGCTCACGTCGAAACCCGCCGCGTCCAGCACGGAAGCGAGACAGTCCCCGAGGGCGCCGCCCCGGGCGTTGCCCATGTGCATCGGGCCGGTTGGGTTGGCGGACACGAACTCGACCATGACCTTTCGCTTTTTGCCCCAGTCGCTGCGGCCGTATTTCGGGCCTTCACGGAGAATTTCCTTCACCACGTCCACATAGAACCGGCGGTTCAGAAAGAAATTGAGGAAGCCGGGGCCCGCGATCTCGCACCGGTCAAAGCAGGTGCCTTCCAGGTCGATGGTTGCGGCGATGGCTTCGGCAATTTTGCGCGGCGCCAGATGAAATGCCTTGGCGGCCGCCATCGCCGCGTTGGCGGCGCGGTCGCCGTGGGACCGGTCGGCGGGCACTTCCACGGTGAAATCCGGGATTTCCGCCTTCGGCAGGGCGCCGTTCTCCATGCTTTTCCGCATGGCGGTCCGGATCGCCTCTTTTAAACGTTCCGCAGCCTGAAGCTCAATTTTCGACATTGCTGTTTTTTGCCTCCTTGACGGTGATGGAAAGCTCGTTCAGGCTGGAAAGGTTGGAGTTGATGTCCAACGTATAGCTGACCTGCAGGCTCCCGCCCGCGTCGCCCAGCTCCGAATCGAGCCTGCTGGTGAAGATGCCGATCATCATGTTGCCGTATCCGGTGTCGTACTGGCAGAGGTGGCGTTTCCCGTTTTCCAGGATCAGCCGGGTATTGTCGCCGCCCTTGCGCATAAGCGTCAGGCGGAAGCTTCCGTCGATTTTTAGGATGGAAGTCCGCGACGAGGAGTTGTCGTCCGACGCGTATTCCTTATATACAATGTAGCGGCTGGCGCCCCGCTTTACATAGGAACCCAGCGTGGTAAGCTCGACCTCGCCCACTTCGCCGTCCACCTTCTGGCGGCCTTTGATCGAGATCAGATAATTTTCCCGCATGTCTTTCTCCTTTATGGGGAATAGAGAAGTAAGGTCTGTGCTTTCCGGCCGGCGGATTTTTCGGACCACCGCGCGCAGACCCGGTTTCTTTTGCGCCGCAGGACGGCGCGCGGCCGCCGACGGGGCGGCCGCGCGTGCGTTCTGCCGGGTGGCTTTATTTTTTGAAGTTTTTCGCGCCATCGTCAAATGCCAGCCGGACCAGCCTGTCGAGAAGTTCGCCGTAGGAAACGCCGGATGCTTCCCACAGTTTCGGGTACATGCTGATAGGCGTAAAGCCCGGGATCGTATTCAGCTCGTTCAGCAGGATCTCCCTGCCGTTCCGCACGAAGAAATCGACGCGGGCGAACCCGCGGCAGCCGAGCATGCGGAAGGCGCGTTCCGCGATGGAGCGGATTTCCGCCGCCACCGCTTCGTCGAGGCGCGCCGGAATGTTCAGCTTGGACTTGCCGGACTTGTATTTGTCGTCGTAGTCGTAAAACTCGGCGGAAGCGACGATTTCGCCGACCGCGCCGGCGGCCTTCGGGTCCAGATTGCCGAGGACGGCGCATTCCACTTCCTGGCCGGCAACGGCTTCCTCGACGAGAATCTTGTCGCTTTCCGCCGCGGCCCTCGCAACGGCGGCGTCCAGCTCTTCTTCGCGGAGGACCTTGCTGATCCCCACGGACGACCCGGAGTTGGCGGGCTTTACAAAGACCGGGTAGCCGAGCCGCGCGTTGACCTTCACTTTGATCTTCTTCGCGCCTTCGGAAGTGTATTTGCTGCTGTAAAACCAGAGGTATTTTGCGCTCGGGATGCCGGCGTTGGCGAGCTGGGAGTGGGTGATCGCTTTATCCATGCAGACGGCGGAGGCCAGCGTTCCGCAGCCGACGAACGGGAGGCCGCTCAGCTCCAGCAGGCCCTGCACCGTTCCGTCCTCGCCGTTCCTGCCGTGCAGAACGGGAAAAACGCAGTCGACCGGAACCGTGCGGAAGCCGTCCGGCGCATTTGCGACAATGCCGCCGACGCTGCGGTCGGGGCACAGGAATGCGGGCATTTTTTCTTCGCTCCGTTCCCATTCGCCGCCCGGTATTTTGTCGTCGGGGCCGTTGTACAGGTACCAGCGCCCGTCCCTCGTGATTCCGATCCTCACAATATCATATTTTTCCTTCGGCAGGTTCCGGATGACGGAGTATGCCGAAACGCGCGAAACTTCATGCTCGGAAGAGCAGCCGCCGAATAAAACGGCGATTTTTTTCTTTTGCATCAAAGAATTCCTCCAAAATCAGGGATTCCGGCTTCTGCCGGGTGCGCCGCCGCGTCCACGCGGGAATTCTACAGATACCTATCATAGCACATCGGCGGGGGCGGTGCAAACATATCTTTTCCGCCGTGCACCGCCATAATTGTATGGTGACAGGGAAAGCTTTATGTAGTATAATGATAGAACATTTGAGATTGTGCCCGGGTGGAATCCCACAGCAGGAGGAATCAGATTGGAACAGAAAGCGTTTGACCTGGTCGCGGAAAAAGTCGGCGAGGCCCTGCAGGAGCAGGGGTATCGGCGCGCCGGGGATCGGCAGCCGGAAGAGGATGGGCAGTCGGTGCTTTTTACCGGCGGGGAAATTGCCTACAGCGTCCTGTACCAGGAAAGCAAAAAGCGGTTTATTCTCAGAATGTGCGATTTGGACGACGGCGCCCCAAACGGAAAGTGGAAGTCGGTTTCCATGTGGCTGTTTGACCCGGAAACCGACTCCGCGGCGCAGGCGCAGAGCATTGCCGAGGATTTTGCCGAAACCGTGCAGGGCCCGAAGCAGACCGCCGTGGTCCGCAGCAGGAAAAAACGCCGGAAGGACGACGACAACAACATCGACCCCGTTTTCTTTTTCAACCGGTTCGTCGGTATTTTCCCCGAGCTGAAGGACGAAATCAGCGAGGAGAAAACCGTTTACGGGGACGTCCGTGCCGTGACGTTTGCGCGGGAGAAGCTTCTGCCGAAGATCGATGCGCTCTGCAGCGCGGGGATCGACAAAGACGCCGTCGGCCGCTGCTGCAATCTTCTGAACGATATGTACATCAGCGGCGACATGGACGTGCGTTCCATTATCACCATCGTGATTTTGAACGGGGTAAGCGGACGGGCCGCGGAAAACCTGAAGCCTGCTTTCAACGAGGAGCTGGCCAAGGGCTACAAGTCCGGCCTGAAGATGAAGGGCAGGACGGTCAAGCCCGAAAAGAAGAAAAAACACCGCAGCTTCATGGCGAGGACCCTCAACGAAATGAACGACCGGTGATCCGCGCGGGCGGATGCCGCGGGCCGTTCCCGCGCCGCCCGCTTTTTCTGCAAAAATTGCTTGACATGCTTACCGGAATGTGCTAAGATAAAGCTACCTCGGTAAAGGGGTCCTTTTTTTTGTACCCGTTTATTTTGAGGGAGGCCGCAGCCTGAAAAAGGCGAAAAATATTTCCGTACAGCGGGAGGTGCCGTTATGAGAGTAAAAGTAACAATGGCCTGCACAGAATGCAAACAGCGCAATTATGACACAATGAAAAATAAGAAGAATGATCCGGACAGGCTTGAGATGACAAAGTACTGCAGATTCTGCAGGAAACATACGCTTCATCGTGAGACGAAGTAATCCGGACGGAGGGAAGAGTTTATGGCTGAAAAAGCTGAAAAAAAAGGAAACTTCTTTGTCAAAGCCGGCAAAAACATCTCAAAATTTTTCCGCGATACCAAAGGCGAAGTTAAAAAAATGGTATGGCCTACGCCGCAGTCGGTATTTAAGAATACCGGCGTGGTCCTGGCTACGATCGTCGTAATCGGTCTTTTTGTCTTCGGCCTTGACGCTCTGCTGGTCAATCTGCTCGGGCTGATTATGAATGTTGCGAAATAATAAATTTACCGGAGGTGTTTTCTTTGCCTGAAGAAGCAAAATGGTATGTGGTGCATACTTATTCCGGGTATGAAAACAAGGTTGCCTCCAATCTTGAAAAAACGGTGGAAAACCGGCAGCTTCACGATCTGATTCAGCAGGTGCTTGTTCCGACGGAAACCGTGACCGAGATCAAAGACAACAAAAAGCGCGATGTGGAGAGGAAAATCTTTCCGGGCTATGTCCTCGTGAAGATGATCCTGACCGACGAGTCGTGGTATGTTGTCCGCAACATCCGCGGCTGCACGGGCTTTGTGGGCCCGTCGTCCAAGCCGATCCCGCTGACGGAAGAAGAAGTGGCGCGGCTCGGCGTTGAGAAAAAAGAGATTGAGGTTTCCTACGGGGTCGGGGACTCCGTGAAAATCATCGACGGGCCGCTGGAAGGCTTCGTCGGCATCGTTGAGGAAGTTGACAAGGAGAAAAACCGCGTGCGCGTCACCGTCTCCATGTTCGGGCGCGAGACGCCGGTGGAGCTCGAGCTCAGCCAGGCCGAAGCGATGGAATAATTCTGGTAATCGGCGGGGAAACCCGCTTGTTATGAGGGGTCTGCCCCTGTGGGAGGAACGAAAATATTCCCGTTCCGCCATCAACCACGAATTTTGGAGGTGCAGTAAAAATGGCACAAAAGGTTACCGGCTTGATTAAGCTTCAGATACCTGCCGGAAAAGCAACGCCGGCGCCGCCGGTCGGGCCCGCTCTGGGCCAGCACGGCGTCAACATCATGGCGTTTACGAAGGAATTCAACGAACGGACCAAAGGACAGGTCGGAATGATTATCCCGGTCATCATCACCGTGTACGCCGATCGTTCCTTCACGTTCATCACCAAGACTCCGCCCGCGGCGGTTCTTATCAAAAAGGCGTGCGGAATCGACAAGGCTTCCGGGGAGCCGAATAAAACCAAGGTCGCGAAGATCACCCGTGAGCAGATTAAGAAAATTGCGGAGACAAAGATGCCCGACCTGAACGCGGCTTCCATTGAAACGGCCATGAGCATGGTCGCCGGAACAGCCCGCAGCATGGGCGTTGAGGTCGCTGACTGATCCGGGGACGCGGGCGGCCGAAGACCGCTTGTTTCCCGGTCCCGGTGGGAGGAATTTCAAATCCGATTTTACCACTTGACAGGGAGGAAAACCAATGAAACACGGTAAAAAATATATCGACGGCACGAAGCTGGTCGATCGCACAAAATCTTACGACGCCGACGAGGCCCTTGGCATCTGTGTCAAAACCGGCACCAAAAAGTTCGATGAAAGCGTCGAAGTCCATGTCAGGCTCGGTGTCGACAGCCGCCATGCGGACCAGCAGGTCCGCGGCGCCATCGTGCTGCCGAACGGCACGGGCAAAACGGTCCGTGTCCTCGCCATCTGCAAGGGCGAAGCCGCAAAGGCCGCCGAGGCGGCCGGCGCCGACTTTGTAGGCGCCGAGGATATGGTGAAGAAAATCCAGAGTGAAAACTGGATGGATTTCGACGTTCTCGTCACCACGCCGGACATGATGGGCATGGTGGGCCGTCTCGGTAAAATCCTCGGCCCCCGCGGCCTGATGCCGAACCCGAAGGCCGGTACGGTTACCCGCGACGTTTCCAAGGCGATCGGGGAAGCGAAGGCCGGCAAGATCGAGTACCGGCTCGATAAGTCCAACATCATCCATTGCGTGATCGGTAAGGTGTCTTTCGGAAAAGACAAGCTTGTCGAGAACTTTGACGCGCTGCTGGGCGCAATTGTCAAAGCGAAGCCCGCGGCTTCGAAAGGGCAGTATATCCGCTCCTGCGTCATTGCGTCCACCATGGGCCCCGGCATCCGCATTAACCCGAACAAAGCCGGCGGCCAGTCTGCTTGACAGACCGTGCCGGATGTGGTATGCTGTTGAAAACTGAATTGTTTTTATTCCAAGACAGCAGGTGCTGACGCGTAATGGATTTTCCAGCCTGCCGAGAATAAGGCGTTTTTGCTTCTGTTCTGTGTTGGGTGCTGAAAGCCTTTTCTGCGGCGGCGGAAAAGGCTTTTTCTGTTGCGCGGATTCCCTTGAAACGGAGGTGAATTATTTGCCAAGCAAGAAAGTACTGGAAGAGAAAAAACAGGCGGTTACGGAACTCTCCGAGAAGCTGAAAACCGCCCACACGGGTGTCCTAGTGGATTACAAGGGCATCAATGTGGAAGACGACACCAAACTCCGCAAGGAGCTGCGCGAATCCGGGAGTTTTTACAAAGTAGTAAAAAATACTTTGCTGAGTCTGGCCCTGAAAGAAGCCGGCATTGACGGCCTTGATTCCGTGCTGGAAGGGACGACCGCCCTGGCGCTCAATCCGGAGGATTATGTTGCCCCGGCGCGGATCCTGAACGGCTATGCGGAGAAGAGCAAGACGTTCACCATCAAGGCCGGATTTATCGACGGCAAGTCTGTCGACGCCGATGAAATCAAAACACTGGCTTCCCTGCCTTCGAAAGAAGTGCTGCTGGCCGAGGTGCTCCGCGGCCTGAACGGTCCGATTTCCGGCCTTGTCACCGTGCTGAACGGCACAATGAAAGGCCTGGTCGTCGCACTGAACGCGATTGCCGAAAAAGAGAAAAAGAGTGCCTGATCTTAAATTAAATAATATGGAGGTTTCTTGATTATGTCCGATAAAGTTACAAAGCTGATTGAAGATGTGAAATCCCTGACGGTTCTGGAGCTTGCCGAGCTCGTAAAGGCCCTGGAAGATGAATTCGGCGTTTCCGCCGCCGCTCCGGTTGCCGTTGCCGCCGCTCCTGCCGCCGCCGCTCCTGCCGCGGAAGAAAAGACTTCCTTCGATGTGATTCTCAAGAGCATCGGTCAGCAGAAGATCCAGGTCATCAAGGCTGTCCGCGAAATTACCGGTGTCGGCCTGAAAGATGCGAAGGACCTTGTCGATGCCGCTCCGAAGGCGATCAAGGAAGGCGTTTCCAAGGACGATGCCGAAGCGATGAAGGAAAAGCTCACGAAGGTCGGCGCAGAAGTCGAACTGAAGTAAGTTTTCCTTTTGGAAGGAATACAAAAATCCCCGCCGGGACCCTGCCGGCGGGGATTTTTGTGCACTTTTCAAAGCCGAATCCGGCATATTGCGTGAAACCTTGTCGTACAAATAAACCGGAAAGGTTTTTCCAACACCGAGGGACGCCGGAACGCAGACATTTTCCGTCCTTACATTTTCCGGTATTTTTTCACCTTACGCAGCTTTTTCCGCTTCCGGTTGTAGATAATGGCGAGGACAATGTATAGGACCACCAGAAAGACGATCAGCGACGCGATCACGAGAAACCACGTCGAGGTAAAAATTGTTTTTACAATGTCGGTCGTATGCAGCAGCTCGCTGCGGTCGACCGACTCGGCCGCAACCAGGTTGACGGTTGCCAGCTTCTCATTGGCATAGCTCAGGGTTGCGGTCCCGACGACCTGCCCTTTCCGGACGGGGGCGTCGATTGAGCGGGGAACGTTTTTCGAAAGAATAATGCTGCTTGCCGCGATTCCTTTGGGAAGGACGGCGGAATAGCTTTTTTCCGCCTGCAGGCGCAGGGTATCTTTGTTCCATGCATAGTTCAGCTTGATTTCGCCCACCGTGTCGTTGGTGCCGACGATCTGTTTCAATTCCAGCGACCGGAGCGCCCAGCGGTACAGGGCCGCGGTGTCCAGCATCTCGTTGTGCGTCGGGACCGCGGCGCCGCTTTGATCCACAGCCGGAGCGCCTAGGACGACGCAAAGGTAACTGTAACCGTCGGCCGAAGCCGTGGAAACGAGGCAATATCCCGATTCGTCCGTGTGCCCCGTTTTGATCCCCTTGGTATATACATAGTAGTACTTGCCGTCCGCGGCGTTTCGGTTCATCATCAGGTTTGTCGAAGAAAGCGTGGCGCTCTTTCCGGCGTTTGGCCCCCCGACCGGCTTGTAAGTATAGAAAGTCTGGGAACAGATGCTCATGAAATACGGCTTGGTCATCGCATAACGGGTGATTTTTATGAGGTCCGCGGCGGAAGTGTAGTGGTTCGGGTCGTGCAGGCCGTGCGGGTTGGTAAAGTGTGTGTTTGTGCAGCCCAGGGCCTTCGCCTTCTCATTCATCATGTCCACGAATTTGTTGACATCGCCGTTTCCCACATAGTCCGCCAGGGTGAGGGCGGCATCGTTGCCGGACGGAACCATCATGCAGTTCAGAAGCTGGTAGGCGGTTGCAACGTCCCCTACCTGGATGCCCGCCATGGAACTGCCCGTTCCGGAAAGCTCATCCAGAATCTTTTTGGTGACGGTGATCCGCGTCCCCTGCAGGTCCTTGATATGATCGGCCGCCACAATATATGTCATGATCTTTGTCAGGGAAGCGGGTTCCCGCCTTTTGCTCGGATTCTTCTCATAGACCGTCGTTCCGGTGTCCAGATTGACCAGTTCCACCGCGTCGCTGTGCAGGCTGAGGTTGGGACTGAAATTTGCCGCGTGAGCCGCGGCCGGCGCCAGGATGATGCAAAAGGCCAAAAGGGCGGAAAACAGGGCGAAGAACTTTTTTCCCATGGAAATTTTGCCTCCGATGTGATATGATAAGAACGGCAGCGGATGCCGCCGCTTCTACCAGTATAGCAGTTATTCGCTGAAAGATAAAGTAACGAAATATGAATATTTATCCTATGCCGTTCGGCTTTGTTTGGCCCATAAAAAGCGATGAATTTTCAAGAGGAACTGCGATTGGCAAAAAGAAAAAAGCGCGGAAATATCCGCCGTATTTCGAGCGCTTTCGACGCAGCGAGGCAAAATTCCGGCCGAAACAGACAGCCGAAACAGACAAGTGTTCAGACAAAGCCTGGAAAAGGGCAAGGCATTGGGAGGAACAACACCGTGATTTATGCAACCGGAGATACCCATGGGGAAATACAGCGTTTCCGGCCCTCGGAGACGCGCGGAGTGAAAAAGGGCGACACCGTTATTATATGCGGGGATTTCGGATTTATCTGGGACGGAGGAAAGCAGGAAGAGAAAAATCTGAGAAAAATCGGAAGCCGGAAATACAATGTCCTGTTCCTCGACGGTACGCACGAAAATTTCGATCTCCTGGGAAAATATCCGGTGGAGGAATGGAGCGGCGGGAAAGTCCATCATATCTGCGGCAATCTGTACCATCTGATGCGCGGGCAGGTCTATACGATCGAGGACAAAAAAATCTTTACGTTCGGCGGCGGGGAAAGCAGCGAAATCCAGGCCCGCATCGAGGCCCGGAAATGGTGGCCGTGCGAAATGCCGAGCCTGGACGAAATGCGGGAAGGCATCGACCACCTGAAAGCCAACGGCCTGCAGGTCGACTATATCTTCACCCACGAACCCCCTCCGCATGTGGATATTGCCCCGGGAAGGCCGAAAACGGTCAACCGGAACCAGCTCGAAGCTTTCTTCGGGCAGATTATGAAACAGGCCCAATATAAAAAATGGTTCTTCGGTTCCTGCCATATCGACCGTAAGATTACATATAAAAATTTCGCCGTGTTCAGCCGCCTGATTCCGGTGGAAGATGTCGGAAAGCCAAAGCATTTTTCCGCCCGATAATGGAAGATCCGGCTCCCGCCCGGCGAACTCCTTCGGATTCCTTTTGGCCGGGATCCGGAAATAAATCGAACAATGCCGGCACCGCTTTCTGTGGTGCCGGCATTGTTCATTTCGGAATATGTTTTTTTATCCGCCGAGGTAAGCCTTTTTGACGGATTCGTCCTTCAGCAGGTCGGACGCTTTGCCTTCCAGCGTAATGCGCCCCGTTTCGATCACGTAGGCCCGGTTTGCGATGGAAAGGGCCATGTTCGCGTTCTGCTCCACCAGGAGAATCGTCGTCCCGGATTTGTTGATGTCCTGGATAATGGAGAAGATTTCCTCCACGATGATCGGGGCGAGGCCCATGGAAGGTTCGTCCATCAGCAGAATCTTCGGACGCGCCATCAGCGCCCTGCCCATGGCGAGCATCTGCTGCTCGCCGCCGCTGAGCGTTCCGGCGCGCTGCCGCATACGCTCCTTCAGGCGGGGGAATTTTTCAAAGACCTGATTGTAGTCCTGCTCAAAATTGCTTTTATCCTTGCGGCAGTAGGCACCGAGCTGCAGGTTCTCCGCGACGGACATGTTTGCGAAGATCCGCCGCCCTTCCGGCACGTGGGAGATGCCGAGATACGGAATCTTGTGCGCCGGCACCTTGTTCAATTCCTTCCCCTCGAACTCGATGGTTCCGCCCGCGATGGGGACAAGGCCGGAAATGGCGCGCAGGGTCGAGGTTTTCCCCGCGCCGTTTGCGCCGATCAGCGTTACGATTTCCCCTTCGTTTACCTCGATGTTGACGTCCGTCAGGGCGTGAATGCCGCCGTAATAGACGTTCAGATTCGTTATTTTAAGCATGGGCCGCCTCCTCGCCGAGATAAGCCTCAATTACTTTCGGGTTGGCTTTGATTTCGTCCGGCGTTCCGCGCGCGATGATCTTGCCGTAGTCGAGCACGACGATCTTTTCGCATACGCTCATGACCAGGCGCATGTCGTGCTCAATCAGCAGGATGGAGATTTTGAATGTCTTGCGGATCCAGCGGATCAGCTCCGTCAGCTCCTGCGTTTCCTGCGGGTTCATGCCGGCCGCCGGTTCGTCCAGAAGCAGGAGCTTGGGCTGCGTCGCAAGCGCGCGGGCGATTTCCAGCCTGCGCTGCTCGCCGTAGGGGAGGTTCGCGGCCATTTCGTCCTTTTTGTCGTCCAGGTGAAAGACCTTCAGAAGCTCCAGGGATTTTTTCTGAACGTCCTCTTCCTCGTGGAAAAACGAGGGAAGCCGGAGGATCGCTGACGTCAGTCCGTATTTTTCCTGATAGATGAAGGAAATCTTGACGTTATCCAGGACCGAAAGGTTCTTCATCAGGCGGATGTTCTGGAAGGTGCGGGCGATCTTCTTCTTTGTGATGTTGTACGGCTTCAGCCCCACGATGGACTCGCCGTCGAACGTCATGGTGCCGCTTGTGGGCGTATAGACCCCCGTCAGCATGTTGAAAACGGTGGTTTTGCCCGCGCCGTTCGGACCGATCAGGCCGTAGATGTCGTGGTCCCCCATCGTCAGGGAAAAATCCGCGACGGCGGTCAGGCCGCCGAAACGGATGGAGATATTCTGAATGTCAAGCAGCGGCATGGCTGTCACCCTCCTTTCCGCCCTTGTGGCGGCCAATCATTTTCACAAGCCGCATCACGCGGATATTCTTGACGCGGAGAATCATGATGATGATCAGGAGCAGCGGGTAGATCACGAGCCTGAGGTCGCCGAAGGCGCGGAGCGCTTCCGGAAGGAACGTCAGGATACTGGTGGAAGCGATGCACCCCGCAAAGTTGCCCGCCCCGCCGAGGACGACGTAAATAACCAGGTCGATCGATTTGAAGTAGTTGAAGGTCGTGGGCTCGATGAACATCATCAGGAAAGCGTAAAGTCCTCCCGCAAGCCCCGCGAAGAACGCGCCCAGCGTAAAGGCCATGACTTTGTAGCGGGTGGTGTTGACGCCCATCGCCTCCGCCGCGATCTCATCCTCGCGGACGGAAATCATGGCGCGGCCCTGCTTGGAGCTCACCACGTTGTGCAGCACGAGGATCGTCAGGATCATGCAGAAGAACACCCAGGCGAACGTCGTTTTCCCCGGTATGCCCGGAAGGCCCTGCGCGCCGCCGAGCTGGGGGATGTTTTGGATCGCCACGACGATGATCTGGCAGAAGCCCATGGTCGTGATGGCGAGGTAGTCGCCTTTGAGGCGCAGGGTCGGCAGGCCGATCAGGAACCCGAACAGCCCGGCGACCAGCCCGCCGAAAATCAGAGAGAGGACGAACGGCAGGCCCGTCTTGAGGGAGATTGCCGCTGCGGCGTAGGCCCCGATCGCCATGAACGCCGAATGCCCCAGCGTCAGCTGGCCGGTGAAGTTAATGATGAGGTTCGTGCTGAGCGCAAGGATGATGTTGATGCAGATGGTCATCAGAATCCGCTTGTAGTAGGCGTTGATGACTCCGGTGGAGATCAGCAGCGTAAACACGACGAACACCGCAACGGACGCCGCCAGAAAAATTCCCAGCTTTTTTAAGGATGCAGTCAAAGACACACTCATTGTCGTCACCTACACTTTCTCGCTGACTTTTTTGCCAAGCAGGCCGCTCGGCTTGATAATCAGGATGATAATCAGGACGATGAAGCCGATCGCGCCCGAAAGCTGCGAATACCATGCGGTGACGAAGGTTTCGATTACGCCCAGGATAATGCCGCCCACAAAGGCGCCGGGAATCAGACCGATGCCGCCGAACACCGCGGCGGTGAACGCCTTGATGCCGGGCTGGATGCCCATGTACGGGTCAATGCTGGAGTACAGGATCGCGACGAGGACGCCCGCCGCCCCGGCAAGGGCGGACCCAATGGCGAATGTGGCGGAAATCGTCGTGTCCACGTTGATGCCCATCAGCTCGGCCGCGTCTTTGTCCGTGGACGTGGCGCGCATCGCCTTGCCGATTTTCGTGCGGTAAATGACGACCTGCAGCAGGATCATCAGCAGCAGGGAAGTGCCGAGGATGATGAGGTGCAGTGTGTCGCTGTGCACCGGGCCGAGTTCCACATTGGACTGCTGGAGAATATCGTGCGGGTATGTACGGGGATTCCCGCCGAACAGCCAGTTGAAGCCGTTCTCCAGAAGGAGCGAAACGCCGATCGCGGTGATCAGCAGCGAAATGTTGGTCGACCGCCGCAGCGGCTTATACGCGATCCTTTCGATCAGGACGCCCGCGATCGCGGTGCCCAGCATGGCGACAAGCAGTGTCGGGACAAACGGCAGATGCAGGTCGGTCGCCACGAAATAGCCGATGTAGGCGCCCACCATGTAAACGTCGCAGTGGGCGAAGTTGATCAGGCCGATGATCCCGTACACCATCGTGTAGCCCAGCGCGATCAGCGCGTAAACGCTTCCCAGTGACAGGCCGTTGATCAGCTGTTGCAGAAATTCAACGAGTGACAACTTGTTTTCCTCCCATTCCAAGCAATTGGCCCGACACAGGAAAGCGCTTCCCGCGGGAAGCGCCTTCCGCCTCTGGCCGTCTCCCGGCCTTTATGCGTCGGGCTGAATCTTCTTGAAGAACTTTTCCTTTCCGTCCACCGTCTTGATGATGACGGCCGCCTTCACGGCGTCGCGCTTTTCATTGAATTTGATATGGCCGGAAACGACCGTACCATCGTAGCTCTTGAGCGCTTCCTTGATGGCGTTGGCGTCCGTGCTGCCGGCTTTTTTAATACTTTCCAGCAGAACCTTGCCCGCGTCGTAGTTGAGGGCCGCCATGGCATCCGGAACCGTGTTGCTGTATTTGGCTTTGTAGTCTTTGATGAACTGGACGACTTCCTTGGCGGTATCGTCCGCGGCGTAGTGGTTGGAGAAGTAGACGCCGTTGACCGCGTCGCCCCCGATGGAGAACAGCTCGGAAGAATCCCAGCCGTCACCGCCGAGGAAAGTGGCCTTTACACCGGCGCTGCGGGCTTCCTTGGCGATGACCGCCACGGTGGAGTAGTAATCCGGCAGGAACATGACGTCCGGCTTTTTCGGGGCGATCTTCGTCAGCTGCGCGTTGAAGTCCTTGTCGCCGGTGTTGTAGGTTTCCTCCGCGACAATCCGGCCGCCTTTGGAAGTAAAGTTGCTCTTGAACGCTTCCGCAAGGCCCTTGGAGTAGTCGTCGCCGTTGTTGAACAGGATCGCCGCGGTTTTGGCTTTCAGGTCTTCCGACGCGAACTTTGCCATGACCTGGCCCTGGAACGGGTCGATGAAGCAGGTGCGGAAAATGAAGTCGCCGGCTTCCGTAATCTTTGTGTTGGTGCCCGTGCCGGTCACCATCGGGACCTGGTACTGCTGGCAGATCGGCGCGAGGGAATTCGCGCAGGTGCTGGTCAGCGGGCCGACGATGGCGACGACTTTGTCACTGTTGATGAGCTTCTGGCCGACGGTAACGGCGGTTGCGGCCTTGCCCTCGTCGTCCTGTACCAGAAAATCGACCTTCTGGCCGTTGATGCCGCCCGCGCTGTTGACCTGTTCTTCCAGCAGCTCGAGGCCCTTCTTTGCGGACTGGCCGAACGACGACGTCTGGCCTGTCAGCGGTGTGACGACGCCGATCTTAATGGTTTCTCCCGAAGCCGCGGAATTTTGCGCCGAAGCGCCCGTATCTCCGCCCGCAGAAGAACCGGACGGTCCGGCCTGGCACGCCGAAAAAGATACAGTCAACGCCAAACTGAGAACGCACGCCATTAACTTTTTCATCCTATAACTTCCTCCTTGATAATAAAAAAAAGCGTGCAAAGCAATTCATCGATTGATCTGCACGCCTTTGTTTCAAATTATGTAGTTTTGAGTGGACGTAATGGATTGACAGTAAGTATTATAAACAATATTTCCTTCGCCGTCAATTGTTTTATTGCCAACGTTTTGAATATCTTTGACGTCATTCTTGTATATTTTATTCGATATGATTCGAATACCGCTACAACCCGGCCTTCTTTGCATTACAAATTTAAATTTGCGCATCGCAGAACTTAAAAATGAGCAGAGCGCGTCCGGGTTCCATTGGCATGTCCGAATCCTTTTCTGCTGAATTCAGTCCGTCAAAATTCAAAATGCTACCGCCCAAAACCGCAGATCAGTCGCTGAGGTTGCTTTTTGACGGAACGTGCCGCCGGAGAGGCGGATGCAGCCCTTCCGGCGCGTCCCGATCGTTGAGGCAGGAAATTATATGAAGTCTTCCCGGCTGGGAAGATGGGTCAGGCCGAGGCTTTTTTGAAGAATTTCTCCTTGCCGTTCTCCGCTTTGATAATTACCGCGGACTTTACGGCGTCACGTTTGCTGTCGAATTTGATATGACCGCAGACCACGGTGCCGTCATAGCTTTTCAAGGCGTTCTTGACGGCGTTGGCGTCCGTGCTGCCGGCTTTCCTGATGCTTTCCAGCAGGACCTTGCCCGCGTCGTAAGTCAGCGCCGCGAACGCGTCCGGCTCGCTGCTGAATTTAGCCTTGTAATCCTTGATGAACTGGACGACTTCCTTGGAAGTGTCTTCCGAAGAATAATGGGTGGAGAAGTAGGCGCCGTTCACCGCGTCCCCGCCGATGGAGAACAGCTGCGGGGAATCAAAGCCGTCGCCGCCGAGAAAAATCGACTTTACGCCGGTGCTGCGGGCTTCCTTCATGATGACCGCAACGGTGGAGTAGTAATCCGGCAGGAACAGGACGTCCGGATTCTTCGGGGCGATCTTTGTGAGCTGTGCGTTGAAGTCTTTGTCGCCGGTGTTGTAGGTTTCCGTGTCGACAATGGAACCGCCCTTTTCGGTAAAGCTGCTCTTGAACGCATCCGCGAGGCCTTTGGAATAATCGTCGCCGTTGTTGTACAGGATCGCGGCGGTTTTGGTCTTCAGGTCCTCTGTCGCGAACTTCGCCATCACCTTGCCCTGGAACGGGTCGATGAAGCAGGTCTGGAAGACGAAATCGCCGGCCGAGGTGATGTCCGCGTTGGTGCCGGTCCCGGTGATCATCGGGATGCTGTACTGCTGGCAGATCGGCGCAAGGGAATTCGCGGATGTGCTGGTGACCGGCCCGACGATCGCGGCTACCTGGTCGTTGTTGATGAGCTTCTGGCCGCCCGTAACGGCGGTCGCGGCCTTTCCTTCGTCGTCGACGGAAAGGAACTGAACCTTCCGGCCGTTGATGCCGCCCGCTTTATTGGTCTGGTCTTCCAGAAGCTGAAGGCCTTTTTGGCTGGACTGGCCATATGATGAGGCGGCGCCGGTCAGGGGAGCGACAAAGCCGATTTTGATTGTGCCGCTGTTTCCGCCCCCGGCCGCGCCGTTTCCGGAAGGCGACTGGCACCCCGCCAGCGACGCCGTCAGCGCCAGACCGAGGACACACGCTGTCAGTTGTTTGAACATTTTACTTCCTCCTTGGTGATGATCGTAAAATAAAAATGCACAAAGCAATCCGAAGATTGATTTGCACACTTTTGTTTTTTCAAATATGTGTTTTAAGGAATGCTTTTAGAAGATGTTATTGATCAATATTATAGATGGATTCGGCCCGCCTGTCAATCGTTTTCTTTCTTATTTTCACCGGAAAGGCGGGGAAACGGATGAAAAAAAGGTGGATTGCACACCCTCCCCAAAAAGCAAGAGCCGGTCAAACGACCGGCTCTTGCTTTTTGGGGAGGAGTTGTATTGAAAAGGTGTGGCATCCAACCACAGAACTTGTAAGCGATGAAGAGGAGAGATCTCTGTGTGCGTTCGACGTTTTACGATCTCTTTGTGGCTTCATTATAAGGCACCGTGCAGGTGCTGTCAACGATTTCAGAGGGCTTCCGGCAAGATTCTACTCTTTGTATAAAATGAAAAATTTCAACTGAAAATTTTAGTGATTGTTAGCAAAAGCCGAACAGGTTCCCGGCCCAACCCGACACGGACGCTGCTGATATATTGTATTCCGGTGCACAAGATGGTAAACTGAAACGGAAAAAATCACGGAGGATAGAGGAGAAAATATGGAGTTGACAAAGAACCAGGTTGTTTCCCTGGAAATCACCGGATATACCGCCGAGGGCAGCGGTGTGGGAAGGTACCGCGGCATTGCCGTCTTTGTGCCGCTGGCGGCGGCCGGAGACCGTTTGGAAGTGCGGATCCTCAAGGTGGCCAAAACCTTCGCCTATGGGAAGATTGAAAAAATCATTGCCGCATCAAAGGACCGTGTTCCGCCCGACTGCCCTCAGTTCCCACAGTGCGGCGGATGCGTTTACCGCCATATTTCCTATGAGGCGGAGCTCCGTGCCAAACAAAGGAAGGTCCAGGATGCGCTGGAACGCATTGCCGGGCTCCATTTTGCCGTGCTGAAACCCATCGTCGGGGCCCGGCAGCCCGACCGCTACCGCAACAAGGCGCAGTTTCCCATCGGGCCCGGGCAGAAAGGGGAGATCCGGCTGGGCTTTTACGCCGCACGCAGCCACCGCATCATCGACTGCGGGGAATGTCTTCTTCAGCCGAAAGAATTTTCCGACGCGGTGAAGGCATTTCAGGAATGGGAGCGCAGAACGCGGGACGACGTGTATGACGAAGCGGCGGGCCGCGGGCGCCTGCGCCATCTTTTTCTGAGAAAGGCGGAAGCGACCGGGGAAATTATGGTGTGCGTCGTCGTCAACGGAAACGGTGTGCACGACGAGCCGGGGCTTGTGGAACTGCTGAGGCGGAACGTCCCCGGCCTGAAAAGCGTCGTCGTCAACAGCAACCGGGAAAAGACCAATGTGGTCCTTGGAAAAAGATGCCGCACCATCTGGGGGCAGGACTCGATTACGGATGTTCTGTGCGGGCTGAAGTTCCGCATCTCCCCGCTTTCGTTTTACCAGGTGAATTCCCGCCAGGCGGAGCGCCTGTATGGCCTTGCGCGGCAGTACGCCGGGCCGACCGGCGGGGAAACGGTCCTGGACCTTTACTGCGGCACGGGGACCATCGGCCTTTCCATGGCTTCGGAAGCGGGGCGCATCATCGGGGTGGAAATCGTGGAGCAGGCGGTCACGGACGCCCGGAAGAATGCGGCGGACAACGGCATCGGGAACGCGGAATTTCTGTGTGCCGACGCGGCGGAAGCGGCCGGCCTGCTCAGAAAGCGCGGCATCCGGCCGGACGTGGTTGTGCTCGACCCGCCGCGCAAAGGCTGCGGCGAAGACCTAATCGATACCGTCGCGTCGATGGCGCCGCAGCGCATTGTTTATGTTTCCTGCGACCCGGCCACGCTTGCCCGGGACATCCGGCTCTTTGCCCTCAGGCGGTTCAAAACGATAGAAGTGACCCCCGTAGACATGTTTCCCCGCACAGCGCACGTTGAGTGCGTGGTATTGATGTCAAGGGTGAATTGAAAAGTGTACGAAAAGCCCAGTGATACCGGTACTTCCGGGGTTTGAGGGAAAAAACTCAGCATGCCGAAAA
>JALCPO010000020.1 GCA_022650455.1 Oscillospiraceae bacterium | reverse complement strand
TCAGCTTGGCAGTACTAATCGGCCGAGAGCTTGACCATATTTCCGGTTGGGCGCTCATGTCTCTTATTTCTGCTTCTTTCCCTTTATTCAGTTTTCAGGGTACAAAGGACCTGCCGATTCCGGCAGGTCCTTTTCGTCTTTTTAAGAGGTACGGCAGGTTCAGGAGACTGCGACTGGATTTGGGGTGGTGTTTTTTTCTGCGACCCTTCCCTTCGGCATTACAGCCTTTTTAACATATTCCGCGGCTTTATGGCAAATTGCACCAATACCGCAGGTCCCTGAAAAAACACAGATCGGACCGATCCGTCTGATCCTGCCAGCCCGGATCCGTACCGGTGCGCCCGGGCCGTTTCGTGTTGCAGGGAAGGCAAACAGCGAACCGGCTGCCTTTTTGGGGCGGCCGGTTTTTTTGCTGTCCGGAAGAACATTTTCAACCGATCCGGTGGATTGTGTGGAAAACCGGAAGGCTTTTACTCTTCGGCACTTTTCAGCCGGAATTTTTCCACTTCCCCGCGGAGCAGGGCGGCCTGCTCGGAAAGCTCCTTGCTGGTTGCCGCGCTTTCCTCCGCGTTTGCGGAGGTCGTTTCCACGATGGACGACACTTTCCCGATCCCCGCCGTGATCTGGCTGACGGCGGACGCCTGCGACGCGCTCGCCTGCTTGATGGAATCCATGTCTTCCGTCACCTGCTGCAGCTTCCGGCTGATCTGCCGCGAGCTTTCTGCGGTCTCTTCCGCCAGCTCGAAGCCGTTATGCACTTTGGCCAGCGTATCCTGAATCAGCGCGGCGGTTTCCTTGGAAGCCTGGGCGGACTTTGCGGCGAGGTTCCGGACTTCGTCGGCGACGACGGCGAAGCCTTTTCCGGCATTCCCCGCGCGTGCCGCCTCGACCGCCGCGTTCAGCGCGAGAATGTTGGTCTGAAACGCGATGTCGTCGATGGACTGGATGATTTTCTCGATTTTATCGGACGATTCCTGGATCCCCGTCATCGCGGCGAGCATATCCGCGGCTTTTTGGCTGGAATTCTCCACATCATCCACCGCCTGCGAAATCGCGTCCATCATTCCGCGGACCTTCCCGGTCGTTTCGCTTACTTTCCGGGAGACGTTTTCAATCGAAGCGGACAGCTCCTCAATGGACGCGGCCTGTTCCACCGCGCCCTTCGCCAGCTCCTGCGAGGCGGAGGAAACCTGGTTTGCCCCGCCGTTTACCTGCCGGGCGGCGTGTCCGATCTGCGCGAGGGTCCGGTTCAGCGAATCGGATATCTGCTGCAGGGCCGTTTTGATCGGCATAAAGTCGCCGAGATATTCCATTTGGAACTCCGCCGTCATGTCCCCCCGCGCCATGACGGTGAGCTGCCGGGAAATGTCCCCGATGTACCGCTGCAGATTCCCGGACATCGTCTGGAGCGACCGGGCCAGCAGGCCGATCTCGTCCCGCGAGGCGACCGCGAGCTCCTGCCCGCTGAGCTTTCCCTCCGCAAGCTCCGCCGCCATGCCGGACATCTTCCGGATGGGCGAGGCGATGGACTTTTTGGAGAAGAGATTGAAAATCAGAATGCTGAGGACGGAAATGAGCACGGCAGTGGCGATGGTCAGAAGAAGAAACCGGTTCCGGATGGCCGTGATATTGGCGACGGGCTTGCCGGCAAAAAGCATCCCGACCGTTTTTCCTCCGGCATCCGTGAGCGGTGCATACTGGGCGTAGTAGGAATTGCCGAGGATGCTCGTTTCCCCGGAATAGGGCTTCTTGCGGCCGACGACCGTGTCGGTGACGGACTGCGGCGCCTTGGTCCCGGTTCCCCGCTTTCCCCCGCTGGCGATGGTGGTGTTCAGGCGGGTGTCGCCCAGAAAAACGGTGAAGTCGCAGTTGTTCGCCTGTTTCAGCTCGTCCAGCAGGGCGGGCTCGCCCATGTCGTACCCCGTGGAGAGGAACCCGATGATTTCGCCCCCGTCCTCCAGCGGCGCGGCCGCCCGGACGGCCAGCTTCACATCATCCCCCTGTTCCAGGTAGCCTTTGCTGGGGGAACCGGCCATCGCTTCCTTCATGCTCTTCTGGGAAGCGAGGGATTCCCCGCTTTGGTCGGATTCCGTGCTGGCGAGCACGACGCCCTTCGGGTCCGTGACCGTGACGAAATCCACGTCCGCGCCGATGTCTTTCGCCGCCATTTTTATGGTGCCGGCGATGGAAGATTTCTGGTTTTCCCGCAGCGCGGTGGTCAGGACGCTTCCGCTTGCGAGGTCCGAAGCGTACGTCGCGGCGCTGGAAGCCATGGAAGCGGTCTTCCTGGTCAGGGACGAAAGGGCGGCCTTCGTGTCGTCCGCCAAAATCAGGTCGGTCGACGAGCTGTTGCCGGCGAACATGACGCCCGCCGTGGTGACGACGGCCGCGAGAATGCAGCCGATGGACACATAGATGATCTTTTTCCCGATGGATTTTCCGCCGGACACTTTCCTTTTCATCAATCAATTCCCCCCGTCAAAATCCCGATATTCCAACTAAATTACAATTGATACCGTGTAAATCAATAAAAAATTTGTCTATTTTTAACTTTAATTGGAATTATTGTAGAATGGCTGGGCAAAATTGTCAATTAAATAGAAGATTTTTATCATAAGATCAAAGAAATTTGCGGTTTTTTGCAAAATCGGAAAACAACATTCCGGCTGCGGAAAAAAATGAGGGAAGGCGGCCCTGCGGCTGCCCTCCCTCGTTTCAGGCGACGCTGCCCGGAAAATTTATGTTTTCAGGCGGAATTTTCCCACTTCCTCACGGAGAAGCGCGGCCTGACCGGAAAGCTCCTCGCTCTCCGCGGCGCTTGCTTCCGCCGTGGCGGAATTGGTCTGCACGACCGAAGAAACCCGGGCGATTCCGTCCCGGATCTTGTCCACGGCAGCCGCTTCCACGGCTGATGTCCGGCCGATCTCATCCATGTCCCCGGCCAGCTGCCGCAGCTTCCGGTCGATCTGCCGGGAGCTTTTGGCGGCTTCCTCCGCCAGTCCGAAACCGTTCCGGACCTTTTCCAGGGTGTCGTGAATCAGCGCCGCGGTTTCCTTGGAGGCCGCCGCTGATTTTGCGGCGAGGTTCCGCACTTCGTCGGCGACGACGGAAAAGCCCTTTCCGGCTTCTCCCGCGCGGGCCGCCTCGACCGCCGCGTTCAGCGCGAGAATATTGGTCTGGAAGGCGATGTCGTCGATCGACTTGATGATCTTCCCGATCCGGTCGGATGACAGCCGAATCCCGTCCATGGCGTCGAGCATGTTCCCCGTCTTGCGGCTGGAATTCGCCACGTCATCCACGGCGTTGGAAACCGTTTGGGTCATACCGCGGATCCTGCCGGTCGTTTCCCCGACCCTCCGGGAAACGTCTTCAATTGAGACGGAAAGTTTTTGGATGGAATTGCTCTGCTCCGCGGCGCCCTGCGCCAGTTCCTGCGCGCCGGCGGAAACGCGGCCCGCGCTTCCGCTTACCTGCCGGGCGGATTGGTCAATGTGGGCGAGCACCCGGTTCAGCGAATCCGAAATTTCCCGCAGCGCCGACTGGATCGGCCGGAAGTCCCCGATATATTCCATCGCGAACTCCGCCGTCATGTCGCCTTTGGCCATCACGGTCAGCCGGAGCGAAATGTCCTTTACATAGCGCCGGAGATTGTCGGTCATTGTGCCGAGGGACCGGCCGAGCCGCCCGATTTCGTCGTCCGCCGCGGATGTGGTTCCCGCGCCGCCCAGTTTCCCTTCCGCCAGATCCGCCGCCATCCGCGACATTTCCTGAATCGGACCGGCGATCCGTTTTTTGGAGATGCGGCCGAAAAGAAAAATGTTGACGGCCGCGAGAACGGCGGCGGCGAATGCGGCGGCAAGGATATATTTTTTCTGGAAGGAAAGAAACTCCGAAATCGGTTTCCCGACGAACAGGACGCCCACCACTTTCCCGGTCGAATCGGCGATGGGTTGGTACAGGGAAGCGTAGGTTTCCCCGAACAGAACCGTCTTTCCCGTCACGGTCTGTTTCCCGGAAACCGTTTTTCCGGTCCCCGGGTCGAGGGCGAAGCCGGTCCTGCGGGCATTCCCGGTTTTTATGGAAGAACTCAGCCCGGTGTTTTTCCAGTAGATGACGTAGTCGCATCCGTTCGCCGCTTTCAGGGCGTCCACGACCCCGATTTTCTCCAGGCTGTACCCGGTGCTCAGGTAACCCAGGGGAACGCTGCCTTTCGTATAGACGGGGGCCGTGGCCCGCACCGCGAGCCTGGCGTCCGGCCCCGAGGCGACGTCCCCGTTTACCCCTTTTCCGGACATGGCGCTCTTTACGTCCGGCAGGGCCGCGACGGAACCGCCCGCCCGGTCCGTCAGGGTGGATGCGAGGATCTTTCCGCCCGGGTCGGAAATGGTGGCGAAATCCACGTCGGCGCCGCTGTTCTGGATCACCATTTTCAGAATGCCGGCAAGGCTGGACTGTCTCGATTCTTCCAGCGCGGAGGTGACATTGCCGTCGGAAGCAAACTCCATCGCGTAATTTTCCGCATCGCCTTTCATCTGAGCCGTCCGGGCGGTCAGCGCGTAAGCCGCGGACCGGGTGTCGCCCTGAAGGATCCGGTCGGTCAGGGAACTGCTTCCGATGAAAAAGACGGCGGCTGTGGTTCCCACGGCCGCCAGAATGCAGACGACCGAGCAGAGCGCAAGGACCCGCCCGATTTTTCCGCTTTTTTTGCGCCGGCACGCATTTTTCCCGGTTTTCCCTTTTCGAGGAGCAGCTTTCATTTCGAGAATCCCTTCTCTGCTGTATTTTTTGGCTGAATGGCGGCCGTTTCCGGCACAGGAGCGGAAAAAATCCTTTTTTTCCCGCTCCGCAATACTTTTGCCTATCATAATGGATGGACGAAGGGATGTCAATCTTCTGCCGAAACTTTTGGATTTGTAAGGAAAAAGCCCGAAATTATGGAACAATCAAAGGAAATCGGCCGGAAAGCCTTGAAAAAACGGGGCGGCCGTTTCCGGCCGTCCCGCGGGATTTTTGTGCGCCGTCCTATTTTTTGGTACCGGAATCGAACACGTACAGCGCTGTGCCGCCCTGACCGGAGGAGCCGCCGTATGCCGAAGCGCTGACCTGTTTGGCGTTGCTTTTCACATACGACAGGATCTCCGAGGAACCGCCGATTCCGCCGCCCCGCCCGTCGGAGGACGCCAGCACATAAGTGATCCTGCCTTCTTCCACGAGTTGCTTGAAGCGGTCGAGGGACCAGGCGTTGTCGGAGCCGAGGAACCCGCCGTAGGCGACCGCCGGAAGTCCGGTGTCTACGATGAACTGCGCCACGTCGTTCGCGCTCTGGGCGACGACGAGGTAGCTGCCCGACCGGTAATGCTTCACCAGGTAATTTTCCAGCGACTGGGCCGCACTGTCGCTCGACGTGAAGGTTTCCTGATTCCGGGTCATGCCGGGTGTTTTGGATGTGGATGCGAGTTCCGGCCCGGCGTAGGGCATGGTGATGTTTTCACAGACGTAAAGCGTCGCCGTGAGCGACCAGTAAAACGGGCCCGCCAGCAGCGAAACCGCCGCCATCCCGGCGGCCGCCAGTGCCAGGGCTTTTTTGGGGCGGAGCAGGAAAACCGCCGTCAGGACCAGCGCAGCCGCCCCGGCTCCCGCGATGAGAGGAACGAGCCAGCTCCGCAGGGCCGGGTAGTTGTTCCAGACATAAAGCGCGGAGAACGTGCCGGAGCTGATCACCGTCAGAGGCAGCAGCCACTGTTTCCAGCCCTTCCGGCCGCGGAACGCGCGCAGCATTTCGGGGAAGCCGATGCCGACGACCCCCGCGATGCCGGGCGCCAGCATGCACAGGTAGTAACGGTGGAAAAACGAGGCGAAGCTGAAAAATACGGCGACGACGGCGAGCCAGACCACCCAGAACAGGAAGATGCCCTGCTTCGGCGTCATCTTTTTCCACTTGAACCGGCGGACGCAGGCGAGGATGCAGAACAGGGCGGGAAGGATCAGCCACGACGCCTGCCCGTACATGCTCTGCTGCCACAGGCGGAAGGGCCCGGCGGTGCCGATGTCGTTGCCGACGCCTCCCATGCCGCCGTTCCCTGCGCCCATGCCTTCCAGGCGGAAGCCGCCCTGCGCGTTGCCGGCAAAACCGTTCTGCCCGTTCGCGGCGTTCCCCGTGCCGCCGCCGCTCCGGTTCGGCATAGCCGGCAGGTTCCCCGAATTTCCCGTGCCGCCGTTTTGGTTCTGGTTCGGCGCGGCGGGCGCGCCGGCATTGTTCCCGTTTTGCGCGGACCAGCCGTTTGCGCCGTCCGTCCGGGTTCCCCGGCCGTCATCCCGGAAGGTTCCGTTCCTTCCGGCGCCGCCCATTCCGCCGCTGAGGCGCTGCATCCCGTTGTAGCCGGTCAGCAGGTCCCATTCCGTGTTGTTCGACGAGCTGCCCACATACGGCCTGCTGCCGGACGGGGTGAGGTCAACCGCCGCGACCCATGCGAACGAAACGGCGGCCAGGACGACCAGGCTGACGGCTCCCGCGAGGAGCCGCCGGCCCGGCTTTTCCTTCGCGCAGAGCAGGTAGGCCGCGGCGGCGGCGGGCAGGATCATGTATGCCTGCAGCGTCTTGATGTTGAAACCGAGGCCGACCAGGGCGCTCGCCGCGAACAGGTAGCGCCACCGGCCCGTTTCCATCGACCGGAACAGGAACCACGCGGCGGCGAGCAGGACGAAAATCAGCTGCATGTCCATGGTATTGTTGCGCGAGGCGACCACCACGGCGGGCGTCAGGGCAAACACGAGCGCCGCGATCAGGCCGGCGGGCCGCCCGAACCGTTTGGCCGTGAGGACGTACATCATCACGGCGGAACCGGCCCCGGCCAGCGCCTGCGGCAGGAGCATCGCCCAGCCGTGGTAGCCGAACAGGAAACAGAACAGGCACTGCACCCACAGCCCGAGCGGCGGCTTGTCGACCGACACGACCCCGGCCGGGTCGAACGAGACGTAAAAGAAGTTGTGCCAGCTCTGCATCATGCTTTTGATCGCCGCGGCATAGTAGGCGTTGCCGTAGCCGAGCCGGGAAATCGCGTAGAAATTCAGCCAGAACGAGAGAAGAGCGATCCCCGCCAGCGCGAAAACATACCACCGTTTCCGCACGGCGCCGGGGAAGCTGCCGCGTTTTTTAGCCGTTGCGGTTTTTTCCATGTTTCTCACTCCGTAGATTTGTTTTGCCTTCTATTTTGCCCGGAAGATGTTTCCGCGGAGTGAAGCAAATCTGAGAGTTTCATGAGAAGACGGAGAAAATTCCGTCCCGTCCCCGCTTTCCGTCACAGCGCCGCGAGGTCGCGGATCAGCTCGTCCACGTCGCTTTCCCGCGTCGCCCAGCTGGTGCAGAACCGCACCGCGCTGTGGGACGCGTCGGCCTTTTTCCAGAAGGAGAAGGAGTATTTTTTCGCGAGGACGGCAAGGGCGCCGTCCGGCAGGATGGGAAACTGCTGGTTCGTGCCGGAATCGCAGAGGAGCGGGAAGCCCTTCGCCAGAAACGCCTTTTTGAGTTTTACGGCCAGCCGGTCGGCATGCTCCGAGATTTTAAAATACAGGCCGTCCCGGAACAGCACGTCGAACTGGATGCCCAGCAGACGCCCTTTTGCCAGCATCCCGCCGCGCTGTTTGAGAATGTACCGGAAGTCCTGCCGCAGCCCTTCGCCGGGGATGACCACCGCTTCCCCGAACAGGGCGCCGACCTTTGTCCCGCCGATGGAAAAAACGTCGCACAGCTTCGCCAGGTCCGCCAGGGTGAGGTCGTTTTCCTCCGCCATGAAGCCGTAGCCGAGCCGCGCGCCGTCCAGGTACAGCGGCAGGCCGCATTCCCGGCAGACGCCGCTCAGATCCCGAAGCTCCGCCTTGGTGTACAGCGTGCCGAATTCCGTCGGATGCGACACATAGACCATGCCGGGCTGAACCATGTGCTCCCGGTTGGCGTCGCCCCAGTGCTCGTCGTAGATCCGCCGTACCTGCCGTGCGGTCAGCTTTCCGTTCTCGTTCTTTGCCGTGAGGACCTTGTGCCCGGTCGCCTCGATGGCGCCGCTTTCATGGCAGTTCACGTGCCCGGTGTCCGCGGCGACAACTCCCTGGTGCGGGCGGAGGATCGACGCGGCCACCGTCAGGTTCGCCTGGGTGCCGCCCACAAGGAACTGGACGTCGGCGCCGTCGTTCCGGCACAGCCTGCGGATGGATTCCCGCGCGCTTTCGCAGTAGGGGTCCAGCCCGTAGCCCGGGGTCTGCTCCAGGTTGGTTTCCGCCATTTTCTTCAGGATCGCCGGGTGGGCGCCTTCCAGATAATCGCTTTCAAACCGTATCATGCTTTGCATCCTTTCCCCGCCGGACGGATCGGGAGCCCGGCGTGCGGTCTTATTATATCTTACATATCGCCGAAAACGGAGCAAAAGGGAAAGAAAACGAGAAAAAATTTCCGTATTCCTCAAAATTTATTATTTTGAGAATTGTAATTTGGGAAAGTACGATATAATAATTCGGTAAGTATTTCCTGTAATTTATCCATAATTCACAGAAGCGCGTTTTCTTTATGACCGATCGGCCCCGGCGGCCCTGCGATAGAATCATAGGGAAAGGAATGCAGAATATGCCGAAAACCGCAAAAAAACCGAAAACCGTAAAACTGAGAACCAAGCTGATCCTGTCGTTTATCCTGGTCGCCCTGATCGCCAGCATCGGGAGCGTGATCGGGATTGTGAGCCTGATGAGCCAGAACCCGGGCGGCGGGGCGCGGGCCGCCGCGGCCGGAGGAGGCGCGCCGGCGGGAGTGCCGCAGCATTCCCCGGAACTTTTCATGATCGGCTTTGTGGCGGCGTCCTTCGCCGCTTCCGTCCTGGTGGCCCTCCGGATCGCGAAGAACATCAGCGACCCGGCCGTGCGGATGACGCAGGCCGCCCGGCAGATCGCGCAGGGGAATCTGAACGTGGAGATTCCCGCTGCCTCCGGCGATGAGATCGGCCAGCTCGGGAAGGCGCTGGAGGAATCCACGTCCTCGATCCGCGCCTGCCTGTCCGACATCGGCAGAAATTTTGAGAAGATAGCGGACGGCGACCTCAATATCACCGGTTCGGTGGAGTACCGGGGGGATTTCAAGCAGCTGGAAAATTCGCTGTCCCGCGTGCGGGATTCCCTGAACCGGACCCTGACGGAGATTTCCCGGGCGGCGGAGCAGGTGGACAGCGGCTCGCAGCAGATTTCCGGAAGCGCGCAGGCTCTGGCGCAGGGCGCGACGGAGCAGGCGAGCTCCATCGAGGAGCTTTCCGCCGCCATCAAGGAAGTTGCCCAGAGCGCGCAGAAAAACGCGGATTCCGCTTCCCAGGCGAACGAGCACGTCAAGAAGGTCGGTTCCGAGCTGATCAAGAACAACCAGCAGATGCACGAGATGCTTGTGGCGATGTCAAAAATCTCGAAGTCGTCCGACGGCATCGGGAAGATCGTCAAGACGATCGAGGAAATCGCCTTCCAGACCAATATCCTCGCGCTGAACGCCGCCGTGGAAGCGGCGCGGGCGGGCGAAGCGGGCAAGGGCTTCGCCGTCGTTGCCGACGAGGTGCGCAACCTGGCGGGCAAGAGCGCGGAAGCGGTGAAGGGCACGACCGCCCTCATCCAGAGCTCCGTCTCGGAAGTGGAGAACGGCAACAAGATTGCGAACAGCATGGCGGAGTCCATGATGCAGGTGGTCCTCGACACCAAGGCGGCCGCGGACGCGGTCAAGGAGATTGCCCAAATCTCGGACCAGCAGGCGAACTCCATCCGGCAGATCAACAGCGGCGTCGACCAGGTTTCGGCGGTCGTGCAGACCAATTCCGCAACGGCGGAGGAAAGCGCCGCTGCCAGCGAGGAGCTTTCCACGCAGGCGGGGGCGATGCGGAACCTGGTTTCCGGGTTCCGGCTGAAGGCGTAAACCGGAAAATAAGAACAGGCCGGCAGCGGCGGGAATGAATTCCCGCCGCTGCTTTTTTTCGGCTTCTCCGGGAAATTGCTCAAAAAAAGGCGCAGACCGAGGCCAATCTATGGATAAACTGCAAAGAAATTCGATATAAGTGCAAAGAATTTTATATGGATTTATCCTTTTTCACAAATTATAATGGTGTCCAGAAAACGTAAGCGCCTCGGCGTGAAATTGTGCAGAAGGCCGAACGCTTGCCAAAATTTTCAGAAAGCAGGGGAGAAAACATGAAAAAAGCTGTTGCATTGGTGCTGGCGTCCCTGATGATGGGAGCGGCCGCAACCGGCTGTTCCAGCCCGGGAGGGACCTCGTCCGCCGCGGCGAACAACGGCACGGCGTCCGCCGCGCAGTCCGCAGCAGAATCCACAGTCGCCGCTTCCGATGTTTCCGTCGGCGTCTGCATCTACAAATTCGACGACACCTTCATGACCGGCGTCCGCACCAACATGCAGACCCAGGCAAAGTCGCTGGGGGTTAATCTCGACATCGTGGATTCCCAGAACAAGCAGCCGACGCAGAACGAGCAGGTCGACACCTTTATCACCAAGGGCGTTTCGGCGCTGGCTGTCAACCCGGTTGACCGTACCGCCGCGGAGTCCATCCTGAAAAAGGCGAAGGACAAGAACCTTCCGATCGTCTTCCTGAACCGCGAGCCCGAGGCGAACGTCATGAAGGAATACGACAAGGTCTGGTACGTCGGCGCGAAGGCCGAGCAGTCCGGCACCCAGCAGGGTGAAATGATCGCGGATTACTTCAAGAAGAACAAGAGCGCCGACAAGAACGGCGACGGCACGATCCAGTATGTGATGATCCAGGGCGAGCCGGGCCATCAGGACGCGACGCTCCGCACCAAGTATTCCATCGACGCGATTACGGCCGCGGGGCTCAAAGTTGAAAAGCTCGCCGCCGACACCGCTTACTGGGACAAAGCGAAGGCCACCGACCTGATGAACAACTTCATCACGTCCAAAGGCGTCGACAAGATCGAGGCCTGCCTGTGCAACAACGACGACATGGCGCTCGGCGCGATCGAGGCTTTGAAGGCGCACGGCTACAACAAAGGCGACAAGAGCAAGTACATCCCGGTCGTCGGCGTTGACGCCACGGCTCCGGGCCTGCAGGCTATGAAGGAAGGCTCCATGCTCGGCACGGTCCTGAACGACGCGGAGAACCAGGGCAAGGCCGCCGTGAACATTGCCGCCGCCGCCGCGGAAGGCAAGCAGATTACGAAGGACACCGCCGGTTACCCCGTTACGGACGGCAAATATGTCTGGATCGATTATGTGAAAGTGACCCAGGACAACTACGCAAAGTTCATGAAATAACCGCGGCACAGATTTCTCCGGCAGGAAGCGAAAGCGGGAGCTTCCGCATCCTGCCGATTTTTCAAGCAAGGAGGATGAGGGTATGGGCGAATATGTGCTGGAAATGAACCACATCTGCAAATCGTTCCCGGGCGTGAAGGCCCTGGACGACGTCAGCCTGAAAGTCAGGCCGGGCAGTGTGCACGCGCTCGTCGGGGAAAACGGCGCCGGCAAGTCCACTTTGATGAAATGCCTCTTCGGCATCTACATAAAAGATTCCGGCGACATCATTCTGAACGGGAAAAACGAGGAGATCACTTCGACCAAACAGGCGCTGAACCTTGGAATTTCGATGATCCACCAGGAGCTTCACCCGATCCGTTTCCGCCCCGTGATGGAAAACATCTGGCTCGGCCGGTTCCCCAAAAAGGGAATCATGGTCGACCGCAGGGGCATGATCCGCAGGACCAGGGAACTGTTTCAGACCATTGACCTGGACATCAACCCGGAAACACAGGCGGGCGACCTTTCGCCTTCCACGTTACAGCTTGTGGAAATTGCGAAGGCGGTGAGCTACCGGGCAAAGATCATCATCATGGATGAGCCGACTTCTTCGCTGACGGATAACGAGACGGAGCATCTGTTTAAAATCATCCGGCAGCTCCAGCAGCATGGCTGCGCCATTATCTATATCTCCCATAAGATGGAGGAAATCCTGAAGATCTGCGACGAGGTCACCATCATGCGCGACGGAAAGCTCATCGGCTCGTGGCAGGCTTCGGAGATGACGACCGAAACCATGATCAACAAGATGGTCGGCCGGGAACTGACCGACCGTTTCCCGAAAAAAGATTACACGCCCGGCAAAGAAGTCGTTCTCCAGGTCAAAGATCTCTGCTCGGCGGCCCCCCGCTCCTTCCGGCATATCAGCTTCGAGCTGCACAAGGGGGAGATCCTGGGCATCGGCGGCCTGGTGGGTGCCCAGCGGACCGAGCTGGTCGAGTCGATTTTCGGCCTGCGCGAGATCGCTTCCGGCGAGATCGTCAAGGACGGCGGGAAGATCGAGATCCGGCGCGTCGAGGACGCGAAGCGGAACGGCTTTGCCCTGCTGACGGAAGAGCGCCGGGCATCGGGGGTGTTCGCGCACCTCTCCGTCCTGGACAACACCGTCATCGCCAGCCAGCGCAGGTACGCGCGGCACGGCGCGCTGAGCAACACCCTGCGGGTCCGGGCTGCGGAAAAGATGGACGGGGAGCTCCACGTAAAGACGCCGTCCCTGGGGACGGAAATGGAGAACCTCTCCGGCGGCAACCAGCAGAAGGTGCTGATCGCGCGGTGGCTTCTCACCCGGCCGGACATCCTGATTCTGGACGAACCGACCCGCGGCATCGACGTGGGCGCGAAGTATGAAATCTATACCATTATGCTGCAGCTCATCAGGCAGGGGAAATCCATCATCATGATTTCCTCGGAAATGCCCGAGCTCCTCGGCATGGCGGACCGCATCATGGTCATGTGCGAGGGCAGGCTCACGGGCATTCTGGACCGCGGCGAGGCAAACCAGGTCTCCATCATGCGCCTGGCAACCAAATATATGAATTGAATCCAACGGAAAGTGGGATGAGTACGATGAATAAGGAAAAAGCAATTGCCCGGGAAAAATACGCTTCCATATTTCTGGTTGCCGGCGGGATTATCTTTCTTTTCGGCATGATCTTCGGGCTGTTTTTCCGAACCAAAAAAGTTTACGACCTGCCGTGGCTCATTGCGATCATCGGCGCCGTCTGCGTTCTTTACGGCATCATGCAGCGGGTGAACCGCAAGAAGCTCGGCAGCGAGGTCGAGTTTTCCGGGAAAAAGGCGAAGTCGTTTTTCCTGAAATACGCCCTGATCTTCGCCCTTTTCGTCATGATCGTCGTGATTATCTTCATTGAGCCGAACTTCTGCCAGAAAGACGTGCTGCTGGATATTCTGGCGCAGTCGTCCATCCGGCTGATTATTGCCCTCGGCATCTGCATGACCCTGCTGATTGCGGGCACCGACCTTTCGGCCGGCCGTATGGTGGGTCTGGCGGCGGTGCTTTCCACGTCCATGCTGCAGGACCCCGCCTACGCGAACCGGTTTTTCCCGAACCTGCCGTACCTGCCGGTGATCCTGCCGATCCTGGTGGCGGTTGTCTGCTGCGGCCTGTTCGGCATCCTGAACGGCTTCCTCGTGGCAAAGTACAACATGCACCCGTTTATTGCGACCCTGGCCACGCAGGTCATCATCTACGGCGTCTGCTCCCTGTATTTCGACCTTCCGCCGAACCATTCCCAGCCGATCGGCGGCGTCCGCAACGACTTTACGGCCCTTGCCCAGACGAAGCTTCCCGGCAATATCTCCGTCCTGATCCCGATTGCGCTCGCTGTGACGTGCGTCATGTGGTTCGTTCTGAATAAGACGGTCTTCGGGAAAAACATCTATGCGATCGGCGGGAATATGGAAGCGGCGAAGGTTTCCGGCGTCAACGTCTTCCGGACCCTGATGGGCATCTTCATCCTCGCGGGCGTCCTGTACGGCTTCGGCGGCGTTCTGGAAGCGGCCCGGACGGCGGGCGCGACGAACAACTACGGCAACGGCTATGAGCTCGACGCCATCGCGGCGTGCTGCGTAGGCGGTGTGTCGCTCGCGGGCGGCATCGGCAAAGTCAGCGGCATTGTCGTCGGCGTTCTGATCTTTACCGTCATCCAGTACGGCCTCCAGTTTATCAACGTCAGCCCCATGTGGCAGCAGGTCATCAAGGGCGTTATCATCGCCGTCGCCGTTGCCATCGACCTTTCCAAATACAAGAAGGTCCTGTGGCACTGATGCCGCGGCCGTTCTTCCTTTGATTACAAGAGACCCCTACCTATCCTCTTAATCCATGCGCGGCCCATGGCGATAGTTCGCCATGGGCCTCCGATCGTATTTTCACGAAAGATTCACAAAAACCGAATAAAATTTTTGTCAAACGTTGTATTATTATGATAGACACCATCCGACTCGGGAGGAGTGCTTTTGTACCGGATTCTGATTGCAGACGACGAAGAGCAGATACGCGAGGGAATCATCCGAAAAATCGACTGGGAAAAAATCGGCTACATCATCGTGGGATCCGCCGAAAACGGCCTGGACGCGCTGGAAAAAGCGGAGCACCTTCACCCGGACGTCGTCATGACCGACATCAAAATGCCGTTCCTCGGGGGGCTGGAGCTGGGCGAAAAGCTGCGGGAGTCCATGCCTTCGGTGAAGCTGATCTTCTTTTCCGGGTTCGACGAGTTCGAGTTCGCCCAGCAGGCCATAAAAATGCATGCGGCGGAGTATATCCTGAAGCCGATCAATTCCGAGGAGCTGACCGAGACCCTGCGGAAGATCAAGGCGCAGATCGACCGCGAGGTCGCGGAAAAGCGGAACGTCGAAGTCCTGAAACGGCAGTACGAGGAGAGCCTCCCCGTCATGCGCGGCCAGTTCCTCACGGACCTGATCGAAGGGCGGGTCCCGAAGGAACGGCTGAAGGCGAAGGCCGCGCAGTTCCGCATCAACCTGCAGGCCGACGGGTGGGCGGTCGCGCTCCTCCGGGTGGACGCGGAGGAAAAAACCGCGCGGGTGCTCCAGGGGCAGGAGGAGCTGGTGCCGATTCTGCTGAAAAGCACCACGGAGGGGGAGTTGGAAGGATATTTCCGTTTTGTGGATTTCCTCGCGGGGGACTGCGTTACGGTCATCGCGGCAATCCGCTCGGCCGACGGCGTCCTCCCGCTGGTCAACCGGATGGACCAGATCTGCAGTTCCGCGCGGCGGGTCCTGGGGACGAAGGTCATGGCGGGCGTCAGCACGGCGGCGGAAAACCTGTCCCAGCTCCAGCACTGCTACCAGGAGGCGCAGAGCGCGCTGGAGTACAGCGCCGTTCTGGGGGGCGACAAGGCCATTTCCATCGCGGACGTCGAACCGGACCCGTCCGCCAGGGCGGAGTTCAGCGAGCATGACGAAAGCGAGATCGTCAGCGCCATCAAGCTCGGAAACAAACGGGAGATCGCGCAGAAAATCGACTCCGTTTTCGGGCAGTTCCGCACGGTCGTCCTGCCGCTGAGCCAGTACCAGATTTTTCTGCTGGAGATCATGACGTCCCTTTTAAAGGTGCTCCATGCGTACCGGATCGACGAGGCCGCGATCTTCGGGGAGAACTTCAGCTTCGTGCAGACCATCTCCAAGCTTCACAGCCTGGAGGACATGAAGCGCTGGTGCGCGGACGTCTGCATGAAGATCAGCGCGAACATTGAACGGGAGCGGCTGGATTCCACCAAGCTGCTGACCCGGAGCGCCGAGGAGTATGTGCGCGCGCACTACCAGGACCCCGGCCTGTCGGTCGAGAGCCTCTGTTCCCGGCTGCATGTGAGCCCGGCCTATTTTTCCACGGTATTCAAACGGGAATCCGGAAAAAATTTCGTATCGTATCTGACGGAGGTGCGGATGCGGAAGGCGGTGGAGCTTTTGAACATGACGGATGACAAAACCTATATCATCGCCCAGAAGGTGGGGTATACGGAGCCGAATTATTTCAGCTATGTGTTCAAGAAAAAGTTCGGCGTTTCCCCGTCCAAGTACAGGAATCGAACATAAATGGAAAATCAGTTTCGCAAGACAACCGAACGGGTCCGGCGTTTCCTGCGGAAGAGGAGCCTGCAGTTTACCCTGTCCATTTCCTTCACGGTGGTGGCGGTCGTGGGCATGGCGCTGGTGGGCGTGTCGCTCGCCATGCGGTACGTGAGCAGCACGGAGGAACTCACCACGCGGAACAACCAGCGCATCGTCGACCAGGTGAACATCAACCTGGACTCCTACCTGCGCGGCATGATGCGCGTTTCGGACAGCATCTATTACAGCGTCATCAAAAACGCCGACCTGAAAAAGGACAGCATCAGCGGCCCCATGAGCCTCCTCTACGAGACGAACCACGACCAGATCATCAGCGTCGGCGTTTTTTCCGAGACGGGGAAGGTCATTGCGGCGGAACCGCTCAGCGACCTGAAGGAAACGGCGGACGTGACGCATCAGGCCTGGTTCCGGAACGCGGAAGCGCGCATCGAGAACCTCCATTTTTCCACGCCGCATGTGGAAAACCTGTTTCAGGACCCGGACAACAAGTACCACTGGGTCGTGTCCCTGAGCCGGTACGTGGAGCTTACGTCCGCCGGCACCATCACCCACGGCGTGCTGCTGGTGGATATGAATTTCAGCGGCATCGAGCAGATCTGCAGCAACGTGGACCTGGGCAAGTCCAGCTATATCTACATCACCGACGGCAGCGGCGAGATCATCTACCACCCCCGGCAGGAGCTGATCTATTCCAACCTCATTCACGAGAACAACCGGAAGGCGGCCGGCTACCAGGACGGCACCCGGTCGGAGATCTTTGAAAATGAGGAGCGCCTCGTCACCGTGAAAACGGTGGGCTACACGGGCTGGAAGATCGTCGCGGTCACCCCGACGAAGGATATTACGGAAAACTATTACCAGTACACCCTGTTTGCGCTCCTGTGCGCGGCGTTCGCGTCGTTCCTGCTCATTTTTGTCAACATGTTCCTCTCGTCGCGGATCGCGACGCCGATCAAGCAGCTCGAACGCTCGGTCAAGAACATTGAGGACGGCGACCTCGACGAGACGAAAATCACCGTGAGCGGCTCCTACGAGGTGCGGCACCTGGGCAAGACGATCCGCTCCATGGTGCGGGAAATGAAGCACCTGATGAGCGACATCGTCCGCGAGCAGGAGTCCAAGCGCAAAAGCGAGCTTGACGCCCTCCAATCGCAGATCAATCCTCATTTCCTCTACAATACGCTGGACGCGATCGTCTGGATGATCGAAAACGAAAATTACCGGGATGCCGAGACCATGGTGACGTCGCTTGCGCGGCTGTTCCGCATCAGCCTGAGCAAGGGAAGGAACATCGTCACGGTTGCCGACGAGCTGAAGCATGTGCAGAACTACCTGATCATCGAAAAGATGCGGTTCAAAAACAAATTCGAATTCACCATCGAAGCGGAGCCGGAGACGCGCGCCTGCTCCACCATCAAGCTGATCGTCCAGCCGCTGGTGGAAAATTCCATCCACCACGGGCTGGAGTCCATGGATGAGGACGGCGAGATCCGCGTCAGGGCGTACCGGCGCGGGGAGGACCTGTATATCGACGTGACCGACAACGGGCTGGGGATGCCGAAGGAACAGGCGGAGTCCCTTCTGAAGGAGGGGACCGTCACGGTCCACGGCAAAGGTTCCGGAATCGGGCTGAAAAACGTGCAGGAGAGGATCCGGCTCTACTTCGGCCGGGAATACGGCCTCACCATCCTCAGCGAGCCGGACGAGGGCACCACGGTCCGCATCCATCTGCCGGCGAGGCCCATGGACGGCGGAACCGCCTGAAAGGGGGACGCGGATGAGCAAAAAAAAGATCGTTTTATTTCTGTCTTTCCTGACGCTGTTCCTGCTGTGCTACCTGGTCCTGAACCGAAGCATCCGGGTGACGCAGGACGCGAAGCAGACCTACGAGGTCTCCGTCATCTGCCGCAGCGAGAACACCGAGACCTGGAGCACCGTCAAGCAGGGGATCGACCAGGCGGCCAAGGACCGGAACGTGGACGTGAGCTTCATCACGCTTTCGGGCCGGAACAACGCCGCGGAGCAGGTCACGCTCCTGAACCGGGAGGTGGAGAACGGCGCCGACGCCGTCGTTATCGCCCCGGTCGATTCCGGAAGCCTCGTTAAGCCGATCGCGGATGCCCTCAAGAAAATTCCAGTCGTCGCGGTCCAGTCCACCGTGACGGGCCTTTCCGGCCTGGAAACCGTCTCGTGCGACAACGCCGCCATGGGGAAGGCCCTGGCGCGCGAGGTCGCGAAATCGGGCGGCTCCGAGGTCGTCGTGCTGGGCAACAGCGCGGGGTGCAGCAATGTCGCCGCCAGCGCGCGCGCGATCGAGTCGGAGCTGAAAGGCCGGAACGTCGTTTTCCGCAATCTTCCCGACGAGATCGGGAAGGCGGCCGACATGGCGGGGCAGACCCTCGCGGAACATCCGGGCGACACGTTCGTCGCGCTGGACGCGGAGACCCTGGAAGCGGTCGGCCAGGCCAAAAAAGACCGGAAGGAGTGCCGGAATTCCAAAATCTTCGGGGTGGGGCGAACCAATAAGGTCGTTTCCTTCCTGGAAGAGGGCGTCGTCGACGCCGTCGCGGTCGAGAACGATTACAACATGGGCTACCTGTGCATCCAGGCGGCGGTGGACCGGATCGGCCGCCGCGACGACGGGAGCCCCGTCGTCAATTATCGCATCGTGAGCCGGTCCGACATGTACCGGCCCGAAAACGAGCGGATCCTGTTTCCGTTTGTCCGATAACGGAGGGGGTAGGGATGAAATTTTTCAAAAAGCTGATTCCGTTTCTCTGTGTTTTGCTGCTGCTGCCCGGCGCCCTGAATGCCTGTTCCATTCAAAAGAAGGATACCATCAAAACGATCCGCATCGGCGTGTCGGTGTACCGCAAGGACGACACCTTCATCGCTTCCCTCAGTTCTTATCTGGAAGAGGACGCGAAGAAAAGGGAGCAGCATACGGGGGACAAGATCATCCTCAACATCATGGACAGCCAGTCCAGCCAGTCGCTTCAGAATGACCAGGTGGACGGGTTCCTCTCGAAGAACTACGACGCCGTCTGCGTCAATATGGTGGACCGCACCGCCGCCGCAACCATTGTGGACAAGGCGAAAAAAGCGGACACGCCGCTGATTTTCTTCAACCGCGAGCCGGTGGAGGAAGACATCCAGATGTGGGGAAAGGCATACTACGTCGGCGCGGACGCGGCGCAGTCCGGAACGCTGCAGGGGCAGATCATCGCCCGGGCGTACAAAAAGGACCCGCGGTCGATCGACCGGAACGGCGACGGGAAGATCCAGTATGTCATGCTGGAAGGCGAGCAGGGGCATCAGGATTCGCTGCTGCGCACGGAGTATTCCGTCAAGGCCGTTGAGGAATCCGGCGTGCACACGGAGATGCTGGCCAACGATACGGCCAACTGGCAGCGCGCACAGGCCACCGCGAAGATGAAGCAGTGGATCACCCGGTACGGCGGCCGCATCGAGGCCGTCCTGTGCAACAACGACGACATGGCTCTCGGCGCGATCGACGCCATCCGGGAAAGCGGCTGGAGAGCGAGCCGCCCCGTGGTGGTCGGCGTCGACGGGACCGCCCCCGGCCTGGACGCCATCAAAAACGGCACCATGCTCGGCTCGGCTTACAACAACGCCAAAACACAGGCGGAGGTGATTTTCGGCCTCTGCTGCGACCCCGCCGGAACTTCCAAATCCTTTCCGCTGCAGCGCGGCCATTTCATCTATATCCCATACCAGATGATCACCCGGGAAAACGCCGGAAAATTCGGGTGAGGCCGTCTTACGGCTTCCGCTTCCCGCGGAATTCCCGGTACTGCGCGGCAACCTGGGGGTTCCGCTTCAGGAACTCGACGAAATCCTCAAAGCACCGCACCGTTTTCCGGCTGAACATGTGCTCCGTCTTTTCCGTTTCTTCCAGCACCGAGCTTTCGCCCGCGCCGATCATGCGCATGAATTCCTCCAGAATCATGTGGCGCTTCAGGAGCCATGCCCCCAGCTCCTTGCCCTTGTCCTCCAGCATGATGAAGCCGTATTTCTGGTACTGCACGAAGCCCAGGCGCGAAAGGTGCTGGACCATTTTGGTCGCGGAGGGCGGCTGGACGTTCAGCGCGCGCGACAGCGAATGGATCCGTGTGAAGCCGATGTCCCGCGAAAGGCGGTAGATCATCTCCAGGTAGTCCTCCATGGACGCGGTGAGGGAATTGTCATCTTTTTTCATGTATCCGCTGAACGTGTAGAAATCCCGGCTGCCCATTCCGTTTCGCCTCCCAATCAGAAAGACCCGCCTTGCCCTGCTTTATTCCTATGGCCGGCGGCCCCTTTTCATGCGGCGGAATTGAGAAAGATGAAAAAATGTTAGCCGCGGCAAAAACGGCTCGGCGCGGATGTTGACAGGCTCCCCGCGGTCGGTTAAAATGAAAAAACAGAGCCCGGTCCCTGCGGGCCGTCGGAGGCGGCGGACGGCCGGAGAATTTTGGCCCGGCAAAACCGCCGGGACGGACCGCTTGCCGCAATTTTTCGACCGGTCGCCGGGCAAAAAGCGACCGGATGGCGGAACCCCCTTTTCCCGTCGGGCGGAATCTGCTATCCTTGTGGCGTAAGGGGTGATGGAAGTGAAGGTCCGAATCGAGCGGGCCGAGGGCCTGAACGAGCCCGAAGTCCTGATCCGCTGCAGCCGCGTGGACGAGTCCGTCCGGAAAATCCAGCAGTTCGTTCTGGAGCAGTCCGGGCGCGGGCCGGAAATCACCTTTTACAAGCAGAACCGGGAATATTATTTTCCGCTGGACGACGTCCTGTTCTTTGAAACGGAGGGCGAACACATCTACGCCCACACGGCCGACGACGCGTACCTCATCCGGTACCGGCTGTACGAGCTGGAACGGATGCTCCCGCGGAACTTCGTCCGGGCGGCGAAGTCCGCCGTCGTGAACGTCCGCAGGATCTATTCCATCACGCGGAACCTCGCCTCGTCCAGCCTCATCCGGTTCGCGGGAAGCCATAAACAGGTGTATGTGTCGCGGTATTATTATAAGGAACTGCGGCAGCGGCTGAAAGAAAGGGGTATCCATGAAGCATAGAAATTGGTTCTGGGGCATTTTCTTTTTGGCGGCGGCGCTTTTCATCGTTGTGGGCCAGACCACGCAGTTTCTGGCGGTCGGTTTCTGGAGCGTCGCGGCGACCGTGCTGCTGGCGGCGGTCATCCTCTCCAGCCTGCCGGACGGGAACTTTTTCGGGATCTTCGTCCCGGCGGCGCTTTTGTACCTGATTTACCGGGCGCCGCTTCACTGGCCGGCGATCTCCCCGTGGCTGCTCCTGCTCGCGGCGGTGCTCGCGTCCCTCGGCTGCGGCATGATCTTCCACGGCGGCCGCTGGCATCATCACCATGGGGAAGGCGGATGGCACGGCGAGGGGAATCCTTTCAGCCGGTCGGAGGAAAACGTCGAGGGCAACGATGTGTTTGTCAAGTCCAGCTTCAGCGAGTCCTGCAAATACCTGCACTCCGACTGCCTGAAAAACGCCCGGCTCGTCTCGTCCTTCGGCAAGATGAGCGTGTATTTCGACCAGGTCCGGCTCAGCCCGGACGGCGCGGAAGCGCAGGTGGAGTCCAGCTTCGGCGAGATGGTCCTCTACCTGCCGAAAGCCTGGCAGGTCGTCGACCGGGTGCGCGCCGGTTTCGGCGCGGTGAACAATGACGTGCGCGAAGCCTCTCCCGCCGCGGACGCCCCGAAGCTGACGCTGACGGGCAGCGTGTCGTTCGGGAACCTGGAGATCCGCTATATCTGAAAAAACCGGGGAACCCGCCCCCGCAGGGAGCTTCCGGAAGGCGCGTGCGAAGAGCCGCGCCTTCTTTTTTAAATTTTTTCTTGACATTTGCCGGGCAATTCGTTATAATATTCGTAACTTAAACCACATCAAATGCATATATAAATAATATGTTTTGATGTTTGCGACTGACCGGAAAACCGGAGGCCGGGCATTAGGTACTGCGGTACATTTGCCCGGCGTTTTTTCTACAACCAGCAGGACGGGAGTGGTACAGAATGAAAAACAGGGCGGCCTTGAAAGTAAAAGGGGATACCATGTGCATGATGTGCCAGATGCGAATGTTCCGGATGAATGATTCGCTTTTCTTGTTATGTCCATGGTTGAATTGATGATGACTTTCTTGTACTGTTGCGCCGGGCGCAGACATGCGGAAGCTCATGGGTCAATTGACCTGTGAGCTTCTTTTTTCATCGATTGGAAACGGAAACCTCTGGTAAAGGCGGTGAGTGCCATGGCGGAAAAAGGGATGTGCCGGGATGATATGGAAATTTATGAAAAACTGGCGAAGTACATAAAAGAGGTTCGGTATGGCTCCATTGTAGTGGTGATTCAGGACGGAAAAATCGTTCAGATTGAGAAAAACGAAAAAGTTCGGTTTACCTGACAAACACGCAAACACCGTAAAAACTGAGACTGGCTGACCGGAAAACCGGAGGCCGGGTCGGGCTGAGAAGGCCCTGCCCGGCCGTTTTTTATTTCCGCGCGGCTTTTTTGAAAGGGTGGAATCACATGGAGGGAAAATTTTTAGAAAACGAGGAGCTTCTGCGCATCGCGAAGACGCATCCCTGCCTGAGCCGGGAAGCCAACACGGCCTTCGGCAGGCTGCACCTGCCGGTGAGCCCGGCGTGCAACATCCAGTGCCGGTTCTGCAGCCGCTCCCTGAACAAAACGGAACAGCGGCCGGGCGTGACGGCGCAGATCCTTCGGCCCGAAGAGGCGGTGGAAAAGGTGCGGCAGGCACTGGAGCTCTGCCCGCAGATCACGGTGGCGGGCATCGCGGGCCCGGGCGACACGCTCGCGACGGACTCGGCGCTGCGCACGTTCCGCCTGGTGCACGAGGCTTACCCGAACCTGACGCTGTGCCTTTCGACGAACGGCCTGATGCTTCCGGACTACGCGCAGAAATTATACGACGTGGGCGTCCGGACGCTCACGGTTACGGTGAACGCCGTCGACCCCGAGATCCAGGCGAAGATCATTTCCTACATCGTTTACGACGGGATCCGCTATGTCGGGACGGAGGCCGCTTCCATCCTGATCCGCCGCCAGCTCGAGGGAATCCGGAAGATGAGCGGCCTGGGCGTGATCATCAAGATCAACACCGTGCTGATCCCGGGCGTGAACGACCGGCACATCGAGACCGTCGCCAAAACGGTGCGGGAAGCGGGCGCCAACATCTACAACATCATCCCGCTGATCCCGCAGCACGATTTTGCGGATTACCCCGCGCCCACCTGCCTGCAGATCGAAACGGCGAGGGCCGCGGCGGAAAAATACATTCCGGTTTTCCGGCACTGTCAGCACTGCCGCGCCGACGCCTGCGGCATCCCGGGCAAGGGGGACCTTTCCTCGAAGCTCTACGGGCAGGCGTGCGCGGAGACCTTTTCCCACGGCTGACGAAGAAGGCCGCGCCGGTTCTTTGAAAATTTTTATTATGGATAAGGAGAAGAAATACCATGGCGAAAAAACTGAAGCAGATTGCGATTTACGGAAAGGGCGGCATCGGGAAATCCACCACTACGTCCAACATCAGCGCCGCGCTTTCCAAGATGGGGTATAAGGTGATGCAGTTCGGGTGCGACCCGAAGAGCGATTCCACCAACACGCTGCGCAAGGGCGAGTATATCCCCACGGTGCTGGACACCCTGCGCGAAAAAGGCTCGGTCAAGGCGAACGAGGTAATCTTCGAGGGCTTCAACGGCATCTACTGCGTGGAGGCGGGCGGCCCCGCCCCGGGCGTCGGGTGCGCGGGCCGCGGCATCATCACCGCGGTGCAGCTTTTCCGGCAGCAGAAGGTTTTTGAGGACCTCGACCTCGACTTCATCATCTACGACGTTCTGGGCGACGTTGTGTGCGGCGGCTTTGCCATGCCGATCCGCGAGGGCATCGCGGAGCACGTGTTCACCGTTTCCTCTTCGGACTTCATGTCCGTTTACGCGGCGAACAACCTGTTCAAGGGCATCCAGAAGTATTCCAATTCCGGCGGGGCGCTGCTGGGCGGCATCATCGCGAACTCCATCAACCACCAGTATTCCAAGGACATCATCGACGACTTTGCGGCGCAGACCAAAACGCAGGTCGTGGAGTACGTCCCGCGTTCCGTCACGGTAACGCAGTGCGAGCTGCAGGGGAAAACGACCATCGAGGGCGCGCCGGACTCGGAGCAGGCGAAAATCTATACCCGCCTTGCGGAGAAGATCGCGGCCCACGAAGTTTCCCATACGCCGTCCCCGCTGAGCACGACGGACCTGCGGCAGTGGGCTTCCAAGTGGAGCAAGCAGATCCTCGCGGCGGAGTCCCGGTCCATCGCCGGCGCGTGCTGACGGAAAGGGAGGCGGGAGCGTGAAGATCCGGGTTGCCGTCACCAGCAGCGACGGAAAAACAATTGACCTGCATTTCGGACGCTGCTCCGATTTCCTGATTGCGGAGATCGACGGCGATTCCGGGGAATGGCGGGTCCTCGGGCACCGGAAGGCGGAACAGACCTGCCACAACTTCTCCCACCAGGAAGAGCATGTGCGGGAAGTGGCGAAGCTTCTGTCCGACTGTCCGTACCTTTTTACCTACCGCATCGGCATTTATCCGTACAGCGTTTTCCGCGAACGGGGCGTCCGCTGCTTCGAGACGCCCACGGAAGAGCCGCAGCCCATCGACGCGACGTTTCGCAGCTTCCGGAAATACTTGGAGACCCATCCGTTTTCCTCCGGCCGGGGATCGGGTCCGGCGGCCGGAACGGAGCAAACCGGAAGAAAGGGGATATAGAGAATGAGTACGGTCAATTTGAAATCGCCCGAAGTGGTGATCCGCGAAGTGCGCCTCGGCTCCATTACGGGCTTTCAGGGCGACGCGGAGAAGCTGGTGAAAAAGTCCCACGGCGGGACGCTGGAAGACGTTCCGCGCCGGTTCAGCCAGTGCACCGGCTGCAGCTCCGGGCAGGCGTTCTGCCAGCTCTGCATGATCCCGGACGCGGCGGTCATCAACCACGCGCCCATCGGCTGCATGGGGGATGCGGAAGGGTTCAACTTCGTCTACCGCGAGGGCCAGGTGGAACGGGACCTTCCCCGGTCCAGCGGGCGCTACTTCAGTACGAACATCGACGAGAGCGACACCATCTTCGGCGGGACCAAGACGCTTCAGGACGCGATCCAGACCGTTTTCGAGCGGGTTCACCCCCACGCCATTTTCGTCACGACTTCCTGCGCCTCCGGCATCACCGGCGACGATGTGGAGAGCGTGACCAGGGAGATGACCGAAAAGCTGGGCATCCCGGTGGTCGCCTGCTTCTGCGAGGGGTTCAAATCGAAGATCTGGACGACGGGGTTCGACTCCGCCTACCACGCGATCGTCCGCGGCATCGTCAAGCCGCCGCGGAAAAAGACCAATCAGGTGAACATCATCAATTTCTGGGGGAGCCATATTTTCGACGGCCTTCTCCACCGGCTCGGCTACGAGCCGCGGTATATCGTGGCGTTTTCCACCATCCGCGAGCTGGAGCATATCTCCGAGGCGGCCGCTTCCATCCAGGTATGCCAGACCCTCGGGACGTACCTGGGGGCGGCGCTGGAGCAGGTGTACGGCGTCCCGGAGATCAAAACGTCGCCCGGCTACGGCGTGGAAGGGACGGACGAATGGCTGCGCGAGCTCGGCCGCGTGCTGGACCGCCGGGACGAGGTGGAAAAGATCATCGCGGAAGGCCATGCGCGCGTGCTCCCGGAGCTGGAGAAGGTCCGCGAGCAGTTCCAGGGCAAGACGGCGTTTGTCACGGCCGGCGCGGCCCACGGCCACGCGCTGATCGCCGTGCTGCGGGAGCTCGGGTTCGACGTGAAGGGCGCCGCCATCTTCCACCACGACCCGGTTTACGACAACGGCTGCGAGCGCTCCGACATGCTGGCCCGCGACGTGAAGGATTACGGCGACATCCAGAATTTCAACGTCTGCAACAAGCAGGCGTTCGAGCTGGTCAATCTGCTCAAACGCACGAAGCCGGATATTTTCATCGCGCGGCACGGCGGCATGACGGTCTGGGGCGCGAAGCTCGGCATCCCGACCCTGCTCATCGGCGACGAGCAGCTCAGCTTCGGCTACGACGGCATCCTCCGTTACGCGGAGCGGATCGCCGAGACGCTCGACAACACGGAGTTCGTGACGAACCTGGCGAAGCACAGCACCATGCCCTACACGAAGTGGTGGCTGGAGCAGGACCCCTACGCATTTTTGGGAGGTGACATGGTTGTCGAAAGTTATTGAACAGCCGCGGTATTCCTGCGCGCTCGGCGCGGAACAGACCGTGGTCGCCATTCGGCGGGCGGTTCCGGTCCTCCATTCCGGCCCCGGGTGCTGCAACAAGATCACCAGCCTCATCGGGCAGGGGGAGGCCTACGCCGGCGGCAGCACGATTCCCTGCACCAACTCCAACGAGCGCGATGTCGTGTTCGGCGGGGTCGACAAGCTCCGCAGCGTGGTCAAAGGCGCGCTGCAGGTCATCGACGCCGACCTGTACGTCATCCTCACCGGCTGCACCGCATCCATCGTTGGGGACGACATCGACAGCGTGGCGCAGGAGTTCCGGAGCGCCGGGAAGCCGGTGGTCTGCGCGGAAACGGGCGGATTCAAAACCAACAACTACCGCAGCCACGAAACCGTGGTCAACGCCGTGATCGACCAGTACGTCGACGCGCACCGCGCGGAAGGCGGCGTGCAGAAGGGCCTGGTCAACGTTTTTGCGACGGTCCCGTACCAGGACCCGTACTGGAACGGGAACCTGGCGGAGCTCAAGCGGGTGCTGGATGGAATCGGCCTGAAGGCCAACATCCTGTTCGGCCAGGAATCCGGCGGGCTGCCGGAATGGAAGAACATTCCGAACGCGGAATTCAACATCGTCGCCAGCTCGTGGGTCGGGCTCGGCATTGCGGAGCACCTGAAAAAGAAATACGGCACGCCTTACCTCCATTTTCCCTACCTTCCGGTCGGCGGGCTGGAAACGAGCCGGTTTCTGCGGCAGGTGGCGGAATTCGGCAAGCTGGACAAAAAGCGCGCGGAGGATTTTATCGGCCGCGAGGAGCGCAAATTCTATTCCTTCCTTGAGCGCATGGCGGATTTCCTGCTGGAGTTCCGGTACGGCCTGCCCCGCAGGTTCTATACCATCCTGGACGCGTCCTACGCGGTCGGGTTTGCGAAGTACCTCGTCAACGAGCTGGGCATCCTGCCCGCGCGGCAGTTTGTGGTCGACAACACCCCCGAGGAGTTCCGGGACGAGGTTCGCGGGGAATTCGCGCACCTTTCCGACCGCCGGTCGGCCCCGGTGGAGTTCGAAACGGACGGCGGCGTGATCCAGCAGAAAATACGGGAAGACGAAAACAAAACGAGGGCGCTGATCCTCGGCAGCGGCTGGGACCGCGACCTGGCGAAAGACCTGAACGCGGACCTGCTCATCCTGAGCGTCCCGGTGGAGTACCGTCTGGTGCTCAACTGCGGGTACGCCGGGTACAACGGCGGCCTGCGCGTCATTGAGGATCTTTACGACCGGGTCCTCGGCACCTACCGCTGATGAAGCGGAGCGTCGTCCCCGGCAGGGTCGCGGCGGCGAGCAGCGACGGCGTGACGGTCAACCTGCACTTCGGTCAGGCGCAGGAGTTTTATATTTACGATGTCCGCCCGGAAGGGTGGAAGTTCGTCGAGCGGCGCGACATCCGGCGGACGCTCGGGCACGATACCGCGGAGTTCGATAAGGTCCGGCTGATGCTGGGCGACTGCGAGGCGGTTCTGGTCAGCCGGATCGGCCCCGCGGCCGCGGAGTATCTTCTGGTGAAGGGCCTGCGGGTGTTCCAGGCGCCGTACCGGGTGGACGCCGTGCTGAACCGGCTGGCTCAGCTCAATTTACTGGGAAGGGAAGGAAAAACATGAAGGGCCGCGTATACGGAGGGATCGACCGAATGCTGATGCCGGGGAGCCGCCGGCTCATGATGCCTGCCTGCATGTGTCGTCGGTGCCTTCTGCGGCGTTGAGGGGCGAGGAATGCCCGGAACGATGCGGAAGGCGCGCCAAAACAGGGCGCCTTCCCTTTTTTTGCAAAAACAGGCAGATCGGAACGGGAGTGACGGGATGGCAGAAGAAAATTTCATCGCAATCAAGGGGCTGAAAAAAACGTTCCGCACCAAGGACGGGGACATCGAGGTCCTGCGCGGGATCGACCTTAATATTCAAAAGGGAGACATCTTCGGCCTCGTCGGGTTCAGCGGCGCGGGCAAATCGACGTTCATCCGGTGCCTGAACCGCATGGAAACGCCGGACGCGGGCACCGTCCGCATCGGGGAGCATGAGATCATGTCCATGGAGAAAAAGGAGCTGAACCGCTACCGGCAGAAGATCGGCATGATTTTTCAGCATTTCAACCTTTTCGATTCCCGAACCGTGTTCCGGAACGTGGCCTATCCGCTGGAGATTGCCGGCTGTTCCCGGAGCCTGATCCGGAAACGGGTGCCCGAGATCCTGGAGCTGGTCGAGCTGGGCGACAAGCTCAACTGCTACCCCGGCCAGCTTTCCGGCGGGCAGAAGCAGCGGGTCGGCATCGCGCGGGCGCTGGCCAACAACCCGGACGTCCTGCTCAGCGACGAGGCGACATCCGCCCTGGACCCGCAGACGACGCTTTCCGTGCTGGACCTGCTCAAGGACATCAACCGGCGGTTCGGCCTGACCATTGTGCTCATCACCCACGAGCTGGAAGTCGTGCGGTACCTCTGCCACCATGTGGCGGTGCTGGAAAACGGCCGCATCGCGGAGCGCGGGACGGTGCGGGACCTCTTCCAAAACCCGAAGAGCGACACGGCAAAGCTTTTCATCAAAATCAACAGCAGCTTCAACCATACGGAACAGTGGTTTCAGGAAGGGGAAGGCATATGAACACCAACAACAGCACGTTCTGGGGAATCCTCGCGAGCGCCTTCAGCGCGGACACGTGGGCCATCGTCGCTCCGGCGATTCTGGACACCCTGTACATGACGGCGATCACCACCGTTCTCACGCTGGTTTTCGGCGTCCTGCTCGGCATCGTCCTGGTCGTTACGGATAAAAGCGGCGTCCACCCCATGCCGGTCTTCAACAATGTTCTGGGGGCCGTCGTCAACGTGCTGCGCTCGCTGCCTTCCATGATCCTCATTATTCTCACCCTGCCGCTGTCCCGCATGATCATCGGCATTTCCTACGGCCCGCAGGCGTGCATCATCGCGCTGGCGGTCAGCTGTATCCCCATGTTCGCCAGGCTGGTCGAAAGCAGCATCCTGGAGGTCCCGAAAGGGAAGCTGGAGGCGGCCAAGGCGATGGGGACGACGAACGCGCAGATCATCTTCAAGGTTCTTTTGCCGGAGTCGTTCCCTTCGCTGATCCGGAACTTCACCGTCACCGTCATCGCCATCATCTCCACGACGGCGCTGGCGGGGACGTTCGGGGCCGGGGGCCTCGGCGACGTCGCCGTCCGGTTCGGCTACACCCGGTTCAAGACCGACATCCTCATCGCGGCGGTGCTGGTTCTGGTGGTTCTCGTGGAGCTTGTGCAGCTGGCCGGGGACCTTGCTTCCCGGTATCTTGTAAAAAAACGGTTTCTGGTTTAATCCGGACCGGATCTTTTCGGAGGGCTGTCTTATGAAAATACGAAAAAATCTTTGTTCTGTTTTTGCGGCCGTTCTCGCGGCGGCTGCGCTTTCCGCCTGTTCTTCCCCCTCGGCCGCTTCTTCGGCCCCGTCCGCCGCGGCGGACAGTTCGGCTTCCCAGGCTTCCGGCTCGGCGGCTACGGTGCTGAAAGTCGCGGCGGACCCCGTCCCGCACGCCGAGCTTCTGGAATACGTTAAGCCCAAGCTGAAGGAGGAGGGCGTCGACCTTCAGATCACCGTGCTCGACGCCAACGGCGATTCCCTCGCCAACGAGCGCACGAACGACGGGGAGTACGACGTGAATTTCTTCCAGCACCTGCCGTACCTGGAGTCCGTCAAGCAGGAAAAGGGCTACGACCTCGCCTCGGCGGGGAAGGTTCACGTGGAGCCCATCGGCGCCTACTCGGTGAAGTACAAAACGAAGGCGCAGATTCCCGCGAACGCCACGGTGGTGCTCCCGAACGACACGACCAACGAGTACCGCGCCCTGAAGATTCTGGAAGACAACGGGTTCATCAAGCTTAAGAGCACCATCAAAAATTATTCCGCGACCGTCCAGGATATTGAAACTTATGTGAAACCCATCAAGATCACCGAACTGGATTCCGCCCAGATCATCCGCGTGCGCGACCAGTTCGACGTCTACATCACGAATACGAACAAGATCCTGGACGCGGGCCTCGACGCCGTCACGGCGCTGTTCCGCGAGGGCTCCGACTCGCCCTACGCCAACATCCTCGTCACCAAAACGAGCCGGGTGAACGACCCCGCGGTCGCAAAGCTGAAGGAAGCCCTGAATACCCCCGACGTCAAAAAATATATCGAGAGCAAATACAAGGGCGCCGTGATCCCCGCGTTTTAAGCGCGGCCTTGCCGGCCGGAAGGCCCGCCCGTTTCCCGCCCGCACTCCGGGGCGGGCCTTCCGTGGGAACCCTCAAAGTCCGGGCGGAAAAATTCAGAAATTGCAGGGAGTGATTGTTATGTCGGAAGACGGTTATCAGTTCGATACGTTGAAAATCCGCGCGGGCTACAACCCCAAGGAGCACAACCACGCGGTTTCGGTCCCGATCTACCAGACGGCGGCCTTCGACTTCGGGTCCGAGAAGCGGGCGGAACGCCTTTTCTCCTACCGGGAAGCCGGTTTCCTCTATTCCCGCATCGGGAACCCCACCGTGGACGTTCTCGAAAAGCGCGTCGCCGCGCTGGACGGCGCGTCCGGCGCCATTGCCTTCGCGTCCGGGATGGCGGCGATCACCAATACGCTTTTCAACGTCGCGGAGGGCGGCGGGCGCATTCTGACGTCCCCGTTTCTCTACGGCGGCACGGTGGACAGCTTTAAAAAGCTTTACCCCAAGTTCGGCATCGCCATCGACTGGTCCGACAACTTTTCGGACCCGGAGAAGCTGGAAAAGGAAATCCGCAGCGACACCAAGGCGATCTATGTGGAAAGCATCAGCAACCCGAACACGGAGGTTGCGGACATCGCCGCGCTGGCGGACGTCGCCCACCGGCACGGCATCCCGCTCATCGTCGACAATACCTTCGCCACGCCGTATCTTGTGAACCCCATCGCATTCGGCGCCGACATCGTCCTCTATTCCGCCACCAAGAACCTGAGCGGCCACGGGAACGTCATCGCCGGGCTGGTCCTGGAGAGCGGCAAATTCAACTGGCGCAGCGGCAAATTCCCGCAGTTCACGGAAACATACTACACCCTGCGCGACGCGGCGGGCAAAGAACGGAGCTTTACGGATGTTTTCCCGGAGTTCCCGTTCACCGCGCGGCTGCGCGCCGTTTACCTGAACTTCTTCGGCGCCGCGCTCAGCCCGTTCAGCGCCTACCTGGTGCTGCTCGGCCTGGAGACGCTTTCGGAGCGGGTCCGGAAGCAGGTCGCGAATACCGAAAAGATCATCGAATTTCTGAAAGGGAACGAACATGTTTCCTGGGTCAAATACCCGCCGCTGAACGGCGAGCGCGGCAAAAGGCTCGCCGCCCGCTACCTTCCGAAGGGCGCCGGCTCCATTTTCTCCTTCGGCCTGAAAGGCGGGGCGCCCCGGATCAATCCGTTCCTGGAATCCCTGAAGCTGTTTAACTTCCATGTCAACGTGGGCGACGCGAAGTCGCTGATCGTCAACTCCCCGAAAACGACGCACAGCGAGCTGACGCCGCAGGAACAGGGCAGGGCCCAGCTTCCGCCGGAGACGATCCGCGTTTCCATCGGGCTCGAGGACCCGGACGACCTGATCGCGGATCTGAAGCAGGCGCTTACCACAGCGTTCGCGTCCTGAAAACCGCCTTCCATCATTTCATGTTTTAGGAGGAAATTATTGTGAAAAAGACAAAACGAATCGTGTCCGCCATTCTCTGCGCCTCGACCGTTCTGGCGCTGGCGTCCTGCGGCTCGGGCACAAACGGGACTTCCGCAGCCCAGAGCGCCGCGGGTTCCGCGGCTTCCGCGGCCAAGACTTCCGCGAGCGGAAAATACAAATACGGCAAGATCGATATTCCCGGCAAGGACGGCTCCCTCTGCGGCGCGCCGATCTACATCGCCTATGAAAAAGGCTTTTTTGCGGAGGAAGGCTTCGACGTGAACCTGATCTCGGCCGACACCGAAACCCGCAAAATCGGCCTGAACAACGGCACCATCCCCATCGTGAACGGCGACTTCCAGTTCTTCCCCTCCATTGAGGAAGGCGTGAAGGTCAAGGTCGTGGACGGCCTCCACAAGGGCTGCATCAAGATCGTCGTCCCGGCCAATTCTTCCATCAAATCCGCCGCGGACCTGAAGGGCAAGAAGATCGGCGTCGACGAGATCGGCGGAACCCCCTACCAGGTCGCAAGCGTCTGGCTCGAAAACCACGGCGTTATTGCCAAGAACAACAAAGACGTCACGTTCGTCCCCTACAACGATGGGAACCTTGAGATCGAAGCCGCCCAGAAGGGCGATATCGACGCCGCGGCCACGTGGGATCCCTTCGGTTCCCTGGCGGTGAAGAACAAGGGCTTCAAGCAGATTTTCGACCTTTCCACCGACCCGATTTTCGCGGACAAATACTGCTGCTTCCTGTACGCTTCCGAAAAGGTGCTGGACGAAAACCCCGAAAAGGTCGCGGCGCTTCTGAAGGCTTACCATAAGGCGCAGGACTGGATCCGCAGCAACCCGGAACAGGCCGTCGACATTATCTCCGATAAAAAATATTCCGACATCACGGACAAAAAGCTGGCCGTGGAGCTGGTCAAGAGCTACCAGTACCCGTCCCTGTCGGAACAGAACCCGGCGACCGTCCAGAAGAACGTGCTCTATTTTGTCCAGCAGCTTTCCAAAATCGGCTATCTCAAGACCAAGAATCCGGAACAGTTCGCAAACCAGATTTATTCCCATGTTTCAACCTGACGGGTTTGGCCTTAGGAGGTAAAAAATGAGTCAGTCTTTTTCTGCAGTGAAAAACAGCGGGGCGGCTCCGGCGGCGGGCCGGGGCCGCCTCCTCGAACGGAAGCGGTCCGGCGGGCGGTACATGGGGATGGCCCTGCTTTCCCTCGTCGGGTTCGCCGCGGCAGAGGCCGTCAGCCTCGCGGTTCCGGACGCGCAGGGGGTCGACGACACCGTTTACCGCTTCCTTTTGGCGGGCCTGATCCTGCTGTATGCCGGCATCGCCGTGTTTTCCTGGTTTGACGAGAAAAGGCGCGCCAGGTTCCTGAGCCGCGTTTCGTTCCGCTTTGCCATGGGCCTTCTCCTCGCGGTGTGGGACCTTCTGAGCACCAAGACGGGAATTCTTCCGCTGCCGTTTTTCCCCGGGCCTTCCCAGGTGACGGCGGTTTTCCAGGATGATTTCGCCTTTCTGCTCTCCAATACCTTTTATTCCCTGCGCCTGTTCTTCTTCGGCTTCTTCTCCGGCGTTGTGCTGGGCGTCGGGACGGGAATCCTCATCGGCTGGTTCGCGAAGGTGAACTACTGGGTCTTCCCGGCCCTGAAGCTCACCGGCGTCATCCCCGCCGTGGCGTGGATGCCTTTCGCGCTGACCGTTTTCCCCACCTCGTTCCTCGCCGGCGTGTTCCTCATCGCCATCTGCGCGTGGTTCCCGGTGGCGTTTATGACGGCCCAGGGCATGGCAAGCACGCATAAGGTCTATTTCGAGGTGGCGAAGACCCTCGGCGCGAAGCAGAGCTACCTGCTGTTCCATGTGGCTCTCCCCAACGCCGTGCCCCAGATCTTTACCGGCATCTCGACCGCCGACGGCCTCGCGTTCACGACCCTCGTGGTTTCGGAGATGATGGGCGCGAAGGGCGGCCTCGGCTACTATATCAACTGGGCGAAGGCATGGTCGTCCTATTACAAGGTGTATGCCGCCATCATCATCATGGCCGTGCTGTTTTCGCTGATTATGAAAGCGATCACCCTGATCCAAAAGCGGCTGTTGGTCTGGCAGAGGGGGATTGTCAAATGAGTTCGGAGAATCTGATCGAGATCTCGTCGGTCAGCCGCACCTATGTGCGTACGGACGAGAACGAGGTGGAGGCCCTGAAAAATATCAGCCTTTCGGTCCGGAAGGGCGAGTTCCTCTCCATCATCGGCCCCTCCGGCTGCGGGAAGACCACCCTGCTGCGCCTCATCGCGGGCCTCGACCGGCCCGAGGCCGGGAAAATCACGCTGGAAGGGCGGGAGATCACCGCGCCCGGCCCCCAGCGCGGCTATGTGTTCCAGCAGGGGAGCCTGTTCCCGTGGCTGACGGTAGAAAAGAACATTGCCTCGGGGCTGAAGGCCCGGGGCGTCTACCAGGAGCACAAAGGGGACGTGGCCCGCTTTATCGACCTGATCGGGCTGAACGGGTTCGAAAAGTCGTATCCGCACCAGATTTCCGGCGGCATGGCGCAGCGGGTGGCCATCGCGCGGGCGCTGATCAACCGGCCCGCGGCGCTGCTTCTGGATGAACCCATGGGCGCGCTGGACGCGTTCACCCGGGCCGACCTGCAGGATAAACTGCTGGAACTGTGGGAGAAAAACGGAACGACCATGATCCTCGTGACGCACGACGTGGACGAAGCCGTTTACCTGAGCGACCGCATCGTCATCATGACGCCGCGCCCCGGCCAGATCAGCGAGATTCTGGACGTCGGCCTCTCCCGGCCCCGGAACCGCGGCACCGAGGAGTTTATGGCGCTGCGCGGGAAAATCCTTCAGAAGCTGCACCTGGCCAGCTCCGTGCCCCAGCCGGAATATGTCATCTGAAAAGCGGCGGCGAAATGCGCCGCCCCGAAAGGCCGTTTTGGCCGAACCTGTTCCTGTTTTTAAAAATCGAGAGGGTGTTTCTATGAAGAACCGGCTGATCTCGGGGATCGGCGCGATCCTTGCCGGCCTGCTCGTTGCCGTCGGGCCGCAGACGATTTTCCGGCTCTGCGGGCCGAAGCCGGACGGCACGTGGATGAAGTGCCACTGGACCGGGCAGGCGGAGCTTGGCGTCGGCCTGCTCATCGCCGCGCTGGGGGTACTGCTTCTGGTTTTTTCCAATGAAAAAGTCCGGCTGGGCCTCAGCCTGGCGGCCGTTTTGGCGGGGGTTTTCGTCCTGCTGCTTCCCACGGTCCTGATCGGCGGGTGCTCCATGAGCACGATGAACTGCCAGCGCCTGACCTTTCCGGCGCTTGAGATTCTGGGAAGCCTTACGGTGGCCGGGTTCACGTTCAATTCCATCTTCCTGCTTCTCGGGGGCCGCGGCCGCAGGGAGGGAAGCGGGTCATGAGGAAGGAGAAGCGCTTTTCCTTTGCGGCGTTTGCGCTCGGCAATCTGCGGCGGCGCCCGTTCCGCACCGTTTCCATGATGTTCCTGGTCGCCCTTCTGTCCTTTGTGCTTTTCGGCGGGTCGCTGGTCCTGTCCAGCCTGAAAAGCGGAACGGACGCGCTCTCCAAACGGCTCGGGGCGGACCTTCTGGTCGTCCCGCAGGGCTATGAGCAGAGGACCGAGAAGATTCTGCTGGGCGGGGAGCCCAGCACATTCTACATGCGGGAGGCATGGACGAAAAGAATCTCCGGCGTACCGGGCGTCCGCGCGGCGTCGCCGCAGCTTTTTGTCGCTTCCCTGAACGCCGACTGCTGCTCCGCCGCCGTGCAGATCGTCGGTTTCGACCAGCAG
>JALCPO010000019.1 GCA_022650455.1 Oscillospiraceae bacterium | reverse complement strand
CGGGGAAAAGCAATTTACCGGGAGCGTGCGGAAACCATTGAACGGGTTTTCGCCGACGCAAAAGAAAAACATGGGTTGCGATACACCACCTTACGGGGCAAAGCCAAAGTGACGATGCAGGCTTTGCTCACTTTCGCCTGCATGAATCTCAAAAAGCTGGCAATCTGGAAGTCGAGAGACCCCAGATTTAAGCCAAAATACGGTTTTCCCTTTCTCTTTTTCCACTATCTGGGCCCAATTCGATTATTCGCATGAAAAACGCCGCTTGGGGCTGAAGCCCAAACGGCGTTTTGTCTACAGGCTGCGGCTGACATCATCAGTCTGTTTTTGTCGTTATGAACACTCGCGGTTCATTTGTAGTGGTGCGGGTGACAGGACTTGAACCTGCACGGAAATCCACAAGAACCTAAATCTTGCGTGTCTGCCAATTCCACCACACCCGCAAATGGAGCAAACCCATGAACACAAATTCCATTATACTATACCGTAAAAACGGTTTTTTGGCAATGGTTAAAGCTCCAGAATGCCCTGTTCCAGCATCGACTGTGCCGCCAGCATTGCGCCGAGCCGGCCGCTCGGGTAGTTCAGCGCGCCCTGCATCCACGCGGCGTAAGGCTCGCGGAGCGGCGCGTCCGCCGAAAGCTCGATGGAAGCGCCCAGCGTGAATGCGCCCGCCGCCATGATGACCTTGCAGTCGTAGCCCGGCATGTCCCATGGCTCTGGGACGACAAACGAGTCCACCGGGGCGCCCTTCTGAACACCGCGGCAGAACGCGATGAGAGCCCGCTCGTCTTTCAGCATGACGGTCTGGATGATGTCGGCGCGCGGTTCGTCGGCGCGCGGCGAAACCTCGTAGCCGAATCCATGGAACAGCGCCGCCGTGAATACCGCGGTCTTCAGCGCTTCCCCGGTCACCGCGGGAGCGTGAAAGGCGCCCATGAAAAGCTCGCGGCTGTTGCCGAGCGTCGCGCCGATTTCCCGCCCGGTCCCGGGGGTGGTCAGGCGGTAGGCGCAGCTTTCCACAAGGTCTTTTCTGCCGGCGATGTATCCCCCCGTCGGGGCGATGCCGCCGCCGGGATTCTTAATCAGGGAACCGGCCATAAGGTCGGCACCGTGCGAAACCGGCTCGTCCCGCTGGACGAATTCGCCGTAGCAGTTGTCCACCATCACGATGCAGCCCGGCGCCCGGCGCTTCGCGATCTCCGCGATTTTTCCGATTTCCTCCACGAACAGGGACGGGCGCAGGCTGTACCCGCGCGAGCGCTGGATGTACACCATGCGGATTTTCGGGCTTACGCGCCGTTCGATCTCCGCGTAGTCCGGCTTTCCTTCCGGCGTCAGATCCACCTGCTCGTAGCGGATCCCGAATTCCTTCAGCGAGCCGTTCCCGTCCCCCGTCAGGCCGATCACGGGGCGCAGCGTGTCGTAGGGAATGCCCGTTGCGCTCAGCATTGTGTCGCCGGGGCGGAGCACGCCGAACAGCGCTACCGTCAGCGCGTGGGTCCCGCTCACGAAGTTGTGGCGCACCAGCGCGTCCTCGGCCCCGAGCGCGTCCGCAAAGACGCGGTCGAGCGTTTCGCGCCCGCGGTCGCCGTAGCCGTAGCCTGTCGAGGCGGCAAAATGGCTCTCGCTTACGCCGTTTTTGATGAACGCCGCCAGCATTTTCTGCTCGTTCCAGTCGGTGGTTTCCTCAATCCGCCGGAAAAAAGGCCGGGCCAGGTTTTCCGCCTGCTCCGCCGCTTGTTCGATTTTCGGGTCGATCTTGAAATATGGGTACAATCCGTTCTTCTCCTCGTCTGCAGTTTTTCCGATTTGGCGGATGCCGCGGCCTTACGGGCGGCGGTATTCCGCCCAGAAGCCGTAGGGCTCGAAGCCGAGCTTGCGGTAGAACGCTTCGTTCTCGTTTTCCGCGCGGAACAGATACATGTTGTCCCGCCGCAGTTTGGTCACGAGCGCGGTCACCGCGGTGCGTCCGTAGCCGTGCAGGCGAAGGCCCGGCACGCACGCCACGGCGGAGATCACCGCCGCGCGCTCCGTAATCGCCAGGCAGAGCGCGCAGGCCGCCAGCCTGCCGCCCTGCCGCACCCCTGCCGTCAGGGCCGCCCTGTGCCGCGTCCGGAACGAAAGATCCATGTAGAACGGCTCGAATTCGGGCACCGGGAAGGTCTTGCTCTGCGCTTGTTCCAGAAGGGAATAGATTTCCCTCGGACCGGGGTCGTACACCACGTCCGCCAGCGTGCGCCGGTCGATGTTCTGCGGGTGCAGCACCATAATCTCGCCGCGCGCGGAAACCGGGATTCCCAGGTGCTCCGCGGTTTCCGCCTCGCAGGAAAGCGCTTTCAGGTCGAGCGTGCGGAGAAACGCCCGCAGTTCGTCGGTGTCGGTCCGTTCGCCTTCCACAAGGACAGCCTCGTCGTCGATCCGGGCGACCACCGTCCCGCCGTCCTGGGCCCAGAACTGTTCAAACGGTTCGGTGAGGCCGTAAGCGGCCGCCGCCGAACGGATTTTGCAGCCGAACGGCGTGCTGTCCGGCACGTCCGGCTGTTTGGAGGTAAGTAATTTCAGCATAGGATCGTTAGTCTGACCTTTCTTCTGCAACCATTTCTGCAAGTTTCGCGACCAGCTTCGGCGCGGCGAGGAAATCTTCCTGCGCGATCATCCCCACGGGGGCGTGCAGGTACCGGCACGGCAGCGACACAGCGGCGGTGCGCACGCCCCCGCGGGAAACGTGGATCGCCCCGGCGTCGTTGCCCCCGGCCACGGCCTGTTTCGCCTGGCACTTCACCCCGGCTTTTTTTGCCGCCCGGAACGCCAATTCGTAGAACCCGCGGTCGTAGACGGTGCGCCGGTCCATGAAGGAGACGGCCGGGCCCGCGCCGAGCCGGCAGACCCGCCGGTCCCTGTCCACGCCGGGAACGTCCGCCGCCGTGGCGGCTTCCACCACAATGGCCGCGTCCGGCTTTACGGCGAACGCCGCTGTTTTCGCGCCGTTCAGCCCGGTTTCCTCCTGCACGGTGAAAACGAACGCCGTGTCGTATTTCAAGCCGTTTTTCATCACGTCGATCAAAACCGCGCAGCCCGCTCGGTCGTCGAGGGCCTTGCTTTTGATCATCCCGCCCGCCGTGTCGAACAGGGAGCCGAACGTGACCTCGTCGCCGGGCCGGACCGCCGCCTCGGCTTCTTCGCGCGACAGGGCGCCGATATCGATGTACAGCTCTTTGAGCGGCACGCTCTTTTCGCGCTCGTCCTTCGTGAGAAGGTGGATCGGCTTGACGCCGACCACGCCGCGGACATTTTCCCCGACCGTCACGGATTTTCCGGGCAGCACCCGGCGGTCGATCCCGCCGACCGGGCTGAATTTCAGCAGGCCCTCGTCCGTGATGTGCGTCACGATCAGCCCGACCTCGTCCATGTGCGCGCTGATCATCAGCTTCGTTTTCGGCTTTTTTTCGCCCTTTTTCCACGCGGCGACGTTCCCGAGCGGAGTGATTTCGATCCGGTCGGCGCAGGGGCGGATCTCCCTGAGGATCAGTTCCCGGACTTTTTCTTCCCGGCCGGAGATTCCCCGCGCTTCGCACAGCTTTTTCAGCAGCTTCCAGTCCGCCATCATTCCGCCTCCCAAAGGTATTCCGCGAGCAGCCGGGCGGTGTTTTCCACGTCCCGCAGGTCGACGATCTCCGCCGGCGTGTGCATGTGGCGCTCGGGAATCGAGACCAGCGCGGTCGGAACACCCGCCCGCGTCACGGCGATGGCGTCGCTGTTCGTCCCCGTGTCTCCGCCCATCACGTCCCGTTTGCAGGGGATGCCGTTTTTTTCCGCCAGCGCGAGCAGCGTTTCGCCCATCGGCCGGTTCAGGATCGGGGCGAACCCGATCATCGGCCCGCCGCCGAGCCTGCCGCACTTTTCCGGCTCCACGCCGGGCTGCGCCGCGAAGCTCACGTCCACCGCAACCGCCCGCGCCGGGTCGGCAAGGTAGGCGCCGGTCACGGCGCCCTGCCCCCCGACCTCCTCGCGCGTGCTGCACAGGAACGTCACGCGGCAGCGCGGCGGGCGCTCCGCCAGAAGCTGCGCGCAGCGAACGAGCGCAGCCACGCTCGCGCGGTCGTCCAGCCCGGCCGCGGAAACGCGCGTGCCCAGCAGGCATTTCGGCTCCGTGCGGAACAGGATGCGGTCGCCGGGCCGGACCAGCTTCCGGGCCGTTTCGGCCGTGCGGCCCACGTCCACCGACATCCGGTCCGTCTCGGGGACTGTTTCTTCGCCGCCGGTCAGGTGGGGCGGCATGCAGCAGACGACGCCGCTCAGCCGTTCTTTGCCGCACACGGTCACGGCGGTTCCGGGAAGGACCCTGCGGTCGATCCCGCCGCAGCGGTCGATGCGCAGGAAGCCGTCCCGGTCGATTTCGGTCACGATCAGGCCGATCTGGTCGAGGTGGGCGTCCACCAGAATATGATTTTTGGAGTCCGGGTCTCCCGCATCCGCCGTCAGGTTCCCCAGCGCGTCCGTCCGGGTTTCGGCGTAGGGGGCGAATTCCTTCTCCGCGGCCTTCCGCGCGTCCGCTTCGCCGCCGGGGGTCCCGCCGGCCTCGCAGAGGCGGAAAAGCAGTTCTTTCAGTCCGTCGCTCATTTTTCCTTCAGTCCGTTCACAATTTCGCGGAAGCGTTCCCCGCGCGTTTCAAAATTCGGGAACATGTCGAAGCTCGCGCACGCCGGGGAAAGCGAGACCACGTCGCCGCTCTGCGCGTTGGCGCGGCACAGCCCAACCGCTTCTTCCAGCGAGGACGCGTGCAGGATTTTCGGGTTCCCATCCCGGTACCCGGGGGCGGCCTTCACGGCGGCCTCGATCTTCGGGGCGGTCGCGCCGATGAGCACCAGCGTTTTCACATTTTTCACAACGGCCGGGCCGAGCGGGTCGAACGGGATGTTTTTGTCGTAGCCGCCGGCAATCAGCAGAATCTTCCGGTCGAACAGCGAAAGCGCGCCGTTGATGGTGCGGCTCGGCGTCGTGCCGATGGAGTCGTTGTAGTACGAGACGCCGTCCACCTTCCGCACGAATTCGTTGCGGTGCTCCACGCCCGGGAACGTCCGCGCCACGCCCGCGATGTCGTCCGCGCCCGCGATCCCCCAGACCGCGCAGACGGCGGCCAGGTAGTTCTCAATGTTGTGCAGGCCGGGGATGCGGATGTCCGAGGCGTTCATCACGCGGATTCTCCCTTCCGGGAGGGAGAGGAAAATCTCCCCGCTGCCGTCCATCCACGCCCCGTATTTCACGGGATGCCTGCGGCTGAACAGCAGGCACTGCCCGCGCACGCTTTCGGTAAACGAGGCGGTCACCTTGTTGTCGGCGTTCAGCACGGCGCGGCCGAACGCGTTCTGGTGAAGGATGATGTTCTTCTTCGCGCCGATGTATTCCTGCATGTCCTTGTGGATGTCGAGGTGGTTCGGGGAAACGTTGGTCACCACGGCGACGTCCGGGCTCCGGCGCATGGAGATGAGCTGGAAGCTCGAAAGCTCGGCCGCCACGAGGTCGTCCGGGCCGATTTCGCCGATCCGGGGCAGAAGGGGGGAGCCGATGTTCCCGCCCACGTGGACCTTTTTCCCGGCGGCTTCCAGAATTTTTGAAATAATGGTCGTCGTGGTCGTCTTGCCGTCGCTGCCCGTCACGGCGACGATTTTACAGGGGCACAGGTCGAAAAAGACTTCCATTTCGGAGGTGACCGCCGCGCCGCGGGCGCGCGCCGCGTCGAGCTGCGGCAGGTGGTATTTCATGCCGGGGGTCCGGAAGATGATCTCCTCGTCCAGGTTGTCGAGGTACCCTTCGCCCGTCACGAGGCGCACGCCCAGCTCTTTGAGTTTCTTCGCCGCCGCGCCCAGCTTGTCCTCCGGGCGCCGGTCGCGCGCGGTCACGGCCGCGCCGTGCTTCGCAAACAACCTGACCAGCGGCAGGTTGCTGCCGCCGAGGCCGCAGAACGCCGCTGTCTTTCCTTTTACCGACCGGTAAAACTCTTCTGCCGTCATGGGGAATATCAAATCCTTTCCGGGGTGCTGCCAAAAATAGAAACCGGCCGGCCCGCGCCCCTGTCCGCGTTTTTCACGCCCAAGCGCGCGCGGCCGCCCGATTGCAGAAAATCATCCTTATTATACGTTTCCTCCCGGCAAATAGCAAGCGAAAGAGGTCGCAATCGGGCCGGCGGGGGAAGCCGGCCCGAAACAAGCCCGGAAGAACGCTTTGCGCCGTTCCCCCGGGCTTGTTCCGTCCCTTTGTTTTCAAATGGCCCGCCGGCCGAAAAAGTCCCCCGCCTGGCTGACCGGAAGGGGCTTCGCGTAGCGGTAGCCCTGGATCTTGTCGCAGCCGCACAGGCGCGCGAAACGGTCGTGCGCCTGGGTTTCCACGCCCTCGGCCGTGACCCCCAGGCTGATGTTCTTAAACGTCCTCGTCAGGTCGCGGATCATGACGCTGCACCGCTCGTTCACCACGGAGTCCCAGATCAGGCTCTTGTCCAGCTTGATGCCGTCGAACGGCAGGTCAATCACGTTCGTGATGTTCGAGTAGCCGGTCCCGAAGTCGTCCAGCGCGAACTGGATGCCCGCGGCGCTCAGGCGGCGGATCTTTTCCCCCACCACCGCGTAGTTGCTGATGAGCGTGCTCTCCGTCACCTCCAGCACGATGCGGTTCGGCGAGATCCCGTTCCGGCGGATGATGCCGAGCAGGCGCTCCACCACGTCGTCCTGCATCAGCTGGACGACGGAGAGGTTGACGGAGATGGAGTCGATGTCCACCCGGCAGGAAAGCAGCTCGCGGATATACCGGCAGACCTTGTCCAGCACCATGCCGCCGATGTCGACGATCAGCCCGCTCCGTTCGGCGACGGGGATGAATTCGTCCGGCGGGACGAATTTTCCGTCCGCGTCCTTCAGCCGCAGCAGCGCTTCCGCCTCCGTGAATTTTCCGTCGCTCACGGTATAAAGCGGCTGGTAGTAGATGAGGAACCGATCGTTTTTCAAAGCGTGGGAAAGAAGATTTTCCAGTTGGTCTCTGCGCCGCGCGTCTTCCCTGCCGTTGGGCGGCAGAATCGGGCCGCCGTCTTTTCCCCCGGCGGAACAGCCTGCCGTACCTTCCCTGTTCCCGCAAGCCGTGTTCTCCGTAGCTATTCCTCCTGTCGCGGGCGCCGTCCCCGGACCCGGCACCCGGTCTTTTGGTTTTTCCGTCACTATCCTTTGTCTTTCAGGCCGCCGTCATACTGCATAATGTTCCTGGTAAATAAAACCAGCTTTTTATCACGTATTTCTACAATCCCAATTTATGATAGCATAGCGTTTTCCAAAAGTACAGGGAAGAGGGCGAAAAATTTCATAATTGGGCAGTATAACGGAAAATCCGTTTTTGCCGCAGAAAAAGTTGACGGGATCGAAAAATTTCGCGGGTTTTGCGCCCGCTTCCCGCCGTGCGGCGTATATTCTCCCGCAGAGGGAGGAAAATAAACGCGGGGTGAGGACAGATGACGAAAAAAAAAATCGCGACGGTCGTGGCGGTCGTGCTGCTGGTGGCGGCTCTGGGCGGCGCGGCCGTTTACGGGCTGGTCCGGGCGGAGCAGTATAAACGGGATCTGCAGTACGGCTACCGGCGCGCGCTGAACGACCTGAACGACCATGTGGGCAATATCGAAACGACGCTGAACAAAGCGGTTTACGCCAACACCGCCACGGAGCAGAACGGTCTGGCGGCCAAGCTGATGCGCGAGTCCAGCATGGCCAAGTCGTCCCTTTCCGTCCTGCCCGTCGGCGACAATTCGCTCAACAACGTCAATAAGTTCATCGCGCAGGTCGGCGATTTTTCCATGTCTCTTGCGGAGCGCGTCTCGGCGGGGGGAAAGATCACGGCCGGCGAGTACAAGACCATGCGGGACCTGGAGTCCTATTCCAAAAAGCTGGTAACGGGCATGCAGTCCGTCAATCTGGATTTCAGCGATAAGGCCACGTTTCACGACTCCATGCAGGCCACGGCGAAGGACTTTACGGATTTTCCGTCCCTGATCTACGACGGCCCGTTCTCGGACAACGTGACGAACCAGAAGCCGAAGCTCACGCAGGGCAAAGCGCAGATTCCCCAGGGGAACGCGCAGAACATCGCCGCCGGGTTCCTGAACACCGCGCAGAACAAGCTCACGCATACGCAGGACACGGCCGGGAACCTGCCCACCTATAATTTCACGGCGAACGGCGGCCAGATGCGCATCTCCGTGACCAAGGCGGGAGGCTTTGTCTCCGACATGGCGGACAGCCGCCAGCCTTCGGCGCAAAAGCTGGATTACGCGGCGGCCTCGAAAAAGGCGCGCGCCTTTCTGGACGGCCGCGGCATCCGGAACATGAAGGAAAGCTACTACATGATTGCGGACAACGTCTGCCTCATCAATTACGCTTATGTGCAGGACGGGGTCGTCTGCTACCCCGACCTCGTCAAGGTCGGCGTCGCGCTGGACAACGGCGGGATCGTCCGCTTCCAGGCGGCCGGGTACATCATGAACCACACGCAGCGGAGCCTGAAGGCCAGGCTGACGGCGCAGCAGGCGCAGAAAAGCGTCAGCCCCAGCCTGACCGTCCGTCAGGTCCGCCCGGCGCTCATCCCGACCCCCGGCAAGCAGGAAAAGCTTACCTACGAGTTCCTCTGCTCCGGCGCGCAGGACGACCGCGTGCTGGTCTATATCAACGCGGATACCGGCTATGAGGAGGACATCCTCATCATCCAGCAGTCCGACCAGGGAGTCCTGACCAAGTAAGGCGGGTACCCGTGCTTTCGGCCCGCGCCGGCAAAAACCGCGCCCTGAGTTTTTCAGGACGCGGTTTTTTACGTTCCGCCGGGGCCGTGCGGGCAAGGCTCCCGCTACTTGTTTCCCAGCAGCTTCACCAGAACGGCCTTCTGCGCGTGCAGGCGGTTTTCCGCCTCGTCGAAAATCTCCTTCGCGTGCGCCTCGAAAGCCTTCGCCGTGATCTCTTCGCCGCGGTGCGCGGGCAGGCAGTGCTGCACCATGGCGTCCGGCTTCGCGGCGGCAAGGACTTCGTCGTTGATCTGGTAGCCCCGGAACGCCTTCCGGCGCTTTTCGGCTTCCCCTTCCTCGCCCATGGACGCCCATACGTCGGTGATCAGCACATCGGCCCCACGGGCGGCGTCCAGCGGGTCCGTCGTCATGCTGAACGCCGGGTGCGCGGCTGCGAAGTCGCGCACCGCCGGGTTGGGCCGGTATTCGGCGGGGCACGCCACGGCAACTTCCATCTTCATTTTCAGCCCGCCGACGATCAGTGAGTTCATCATGTTGTTTCCGTCGCCGATGAAGCACAGCTTCAGCCCTTCCAGCGCACCCTTGTATTCCCGGATGGTCATCAGGTCGGCGAGCACCTGGCAGGGGTGCGCGTAGTCCGTCAGGCCGTTGATGATCGGGATGGTCCCGTTCTTCGCCAGCGCGTCCACCTCGGCCTGCTTGTAGGTGCGGATCATAATGCCGTCCAGGTACCGCGAGAGCACGCGCGCGGTGTCCTGCACCGGCTCGCCGCGGCCGATCTGCAGGTCGCCCGCGGAAAGGAAGATCGGCAGGCCGCCGAGCTGGTACATGCCCACCTCGAACGAAACGCGCGTCCGGGTGGACGCCTTTTCAAAAATCATGCCCAGCGTTTTGCCCGCGAGGACCTTGTGCGCGATGCCGTGCTTCTGCTCGTACTTGAGCTGGTCGGCGAGGTTGAGGATTTCGGTGATGTCGCCGTTCGTCAGGTCCATCATTTTCAAAAGATGCTTCATAAAAGAGCCTCCCGTTGTCGTTGCGGTTGTTCCGCGTTTCGAGTGTTTTGCCGCGTTTGCGCCGGCTTTCAGGCGAAAGCCCGCAGCGTTTTTTCCAGAATGGCCAGCCCCCGGTCGGTTTCCTGCTTCGTGATGGTCAGCGGCGGCAGAAGGCGCAGCACGTCTTTCGCCGTCAGGATCAGAAGGCCGTTTTCCACGCATTTCGCCGCGATTTCCCCGGCGGGCCCCTTTTCCGGCTTCGCACCGAGCATCAGGCCCATGCCGCGCACGCCGGAAACGCCGGGCATCGCTTTCAGCTTCTCGGAAAAGTAGGCGCCTTTCGCCCGGACCTCCTTCAGAAATTCCGGCCTTCCGACGCGTTCCAGAACCGCCAGCCCGCCCGCGCAGGCGAGCGGGTTTCCGCCGAACGTGGAGCCGTGCGCCCCCTTCCCGAGCAGGCTGCCGAACTCCTCCCGGCACAGGCACGCGCCCATCGGGATGCCCCCGGCGAGGGCTTTCGCGCTGGAAACCGCGTCCGGCAGGATACCGTAGTTCTGGTAGCAGTAGAACGCGCCGGTGCGCCCCACGCCCGTCTGCACCTCGTCCACCATCATCAGGATCTTCTTTTCATCGCAGAATTCCCGCAGCTCCCGCACGAAGGCCCGGTCCATCGGGACCACGCCGCCCTCGCCCTGGATCAGCTCCAGCAGGACCGCGCAGGTCTTTTCCGTCACGCGGGATTTTACGCTGCCCATGTCCGCGTCCGCGTAGCGGAACCCATCCGTCAGCGGAAGGAAATGCTCGTGGAAGCCTTCCTGCCCGGTCGCCGCGAGCGTCGTCACCGTGCGCCCGTGGAACGAGTTGTTCAGCGTGACGATCTCCGGCCCCCGGATGCCGAGCGCGTCCTCGCCGTACCGGCGCGCCAGCTTGATGCAGCATTCGTTCGCCTCGGCGCCCGAGTTGCCGAAAAAGACTTTCGACATCCCGGCGGCCCGGCACAGCTTTTCGGCGAACTCCGCCTGCACCGGGCTGTAGTAGAGGTTGGAGATGTGCTGGATTGCCGCGGCCTGCCGCGCGACGGCGGCCGCCCATTTTTCGTCCGCGTAGCCGAGGCAGTTGACGCCGATGCCGCTCGTGAAGTCGATGTATTCCTTGCCGTCCACGCCCTTCGCCGTGGCGTTTCGTCCGGAAACCAGCGCCGCGCCAAACCGCGCGTAGGTCGGCATGACGCTGCCGTCCAGCTTTTGCTTTACCTGCTCGAATGTCATCTTTTTCCCCTCCGTCAATACAGCATCGTGCCGATGCCTTCGTCGGAAAACAGCTCGATCAGAATGGAGTGCGGGATCCGCCCGTCGATGATGTGCGCGCGCCCCACGCCCCGCCGGACGGCGTCCACGCAGCACCGGATCTTCGGAATCATGCCGCCGGTGACGATTCCCTCTTTGCGGAGCTTCGGCACCTCGCTGACGTTTACGACCGGGATCAGCGAGTCCTCGTCGTCCCGGTCCCGCAGAAGGCCGCGCACGTCGGTCATCAGGATGAGCTTTTCGGCTTTCAGCTCCGCCGCGATGCGTGCCGCCGCGATGTCGGCGTTGATGTTGTAGACCTCGCCGTCCGCGCCGCCCGCGATGGTCGCCACAATGGGGACGTATCCGTTCCGCGTCGCGTTGTCGAGGGGCGCGGGGTTGACCTCCGTGATCTCGCCCACGTAGCCGAGGTCCTCGGCGGCGGCCAGCTTTTTCGCCTTCAGAAGACCGTCGTCCAGCCCGCACAGGCCGACCGCTCGGCCGCTGTGCCGCTCCAGGAGCTGCACGAGGTCCTTGTTCACCTTCCCGGCGAGCACCATCTGCACCACGTCGATAGTTTCGCGGTCGGTGTAGCGCAGGCCGTCCACAAAGCGGCTTTCCCTGCCGAACTTTTTCAGCGTGGCGCTGATTTCCCGGCCGCCGCCGTGCACCAGCACCACCCGGATGCCCACGAGCTGCATCAGAACGATGTCGCACATCACGGCGTCTTTCAGGGTCTCGTCCACCATGGCGCTGCCGCCGTATTTTACCACGATGGTCTTTCCCGCGTGCGTTTGGATGTAGGGCAGGGCCTGCACCAGAACCTTCGCCCTGTCGCTGTTGGAAATCTGCATGTCGCGCTTGTCTCCCGTTTCCGCCTTTCGGAAGGCGGATGAAATTTTTTTGTGTTTTCCGCTTTGTTCCGTTTGCTGTTAACCCGCTCTCCGAGGGGCCCGCCGGGTCAGGAGCGGTAGTCGCCGTTGATCTTCACATAGTCGTACGTGAGGTCGCAGCCGAACGCCGTCGCGGAAGCATCCCCGTCGCGGAGCGAAACGTCGATGTTGATCTCGTCCTCCGAGAGGATTTTCTTCGCTTCGTCCTCGCGGAACGGGATTCCCGCGCCGTTTTTGCAGACGGCGATCTTTCCCGCCTTCGAGGAGAACGAAACGCCGATCTTCGTCACGTCCGTCTCCGCCCCGCTGTAACCGACGGCGCAGAGTACGCGCCCCCAGTTTGCGTCCGCGCCGAACATCGCCGCCTTGAACAGCGTCGAATGCACGACCCCCTTCGCCGCGGCGCGGGCGCTCGCCAAATCCTTTGCGCCGGTCACGCTGCACACCAGCAGCTTGGAAGCCCCCTCGCCGTCCTTCGCCAGCGTCCGGGCGAGGCGGAGACAGAGCTGCGTCAGCGCCCCGGTGAAGGTGCCGAAGTCCGCCCCCTCCGGCTCCGCTATCTCCGCGTTCCCCGCGAGACCGTTCGCCAGGATGGCGCAGGTGTCGTTGGTCGAGGTGTCGCCGTCCACGCTCACCATGTTGAAGCTGACGTCCACGGCCCCGCGCAGCGCCGCGTCCAGCACCTTCGGGGAAATCGCCGCGTCCGTCGTCAGGAAGCAGAGCATCGTCCCCATGTTCGGGTGGATCATGCCGGAGCCTTTCGCAATGCCGCCGATCTTCACCGCCTTTCCGCCGAGCACGCAGGCCACGGCGAAGTTCTTCACGACGGTGTCGGTCGTCATAATGGCCCTCGCGGCGGCTTCCGAGCCTTCCGCCGAGAGCGATGCCGCAAGCCCGGGCACGGCGGCCCCGATCGGCCCGATCGGCAGCGCCTGCCCGATCACCCCGGTCGAGGCGACGATCACGTCCCGCGGTTCCAGCCCGAGCGCCTCCGCGGCAAACCCGCACATTTTCCGCGCCTTTTCCACGCCGTCGGCGTTGCAGGTGTTCGCGTTGCCGCTGTTGCAGAGGACCGCCTGCGCCCGGCCGTCCTTCAGGTTTTCCTTTGTCACGAGGATCGGCGCGCCTTTCACGCGGTTCCGCGTAAAGACCGCCGCGGCCGCGCACGGCACGTCGGAAGCGATCATGGCGAGGTCGGCCTTTTTGGTGTTCGGGCGGATCCCGCAGTGGACGCCCCCGGCCCGGAACCCCTTCGGTGCGGTCACGCCGTTTGTCACATACAGATATTGAGCCATTTTTCTGCCTCCTGTTTCCCGGGCGGCGCCGCGCCGTTACCTGCCGAGCGCGCGCCGGGCGGCGTCAAGATCCTCTTCTTTTACATAGATACGGTAAACCGTGCCGAACTCCGCCCCGGTGCCCCATCGTCCGGATTCCGGCGACCGGCCGGGGTAGAGGGGCGTCCGGCTTCGCAGCCGGTAATCGTAGGGAACGCGGCTCTGCTCCAGAATATCCCGCGCCCGGTTGAATTCCCGCATGGAATCCGACGTAAAGACTTCCCGCCTCTGCCAGAACCACATGATAACCGTCTCCCTTTCCGGGCGCTCTTCCGGGCGGCGGGCAAATCAGAGGTGAAGCGGCCCGCTGTGCGGAAGAGCTTTGTTCCACAGAATCGTGATGGATGAAACCAAACGCTTTTGCACTCCGCCGATGCGGGCCCGTCGTCCCCGCACCGCATCGGCGGAGATAGGATTTTCTCAGAATGCCGGCGGCATCGCCGTCAGGCCGGCCGTTTCCTCCAGCCCGAACATCAGGTTCATGTTCTGCACGGCCTGCCCGGCCGCGCCCTTGACCATGTTGTCGAGGGCGGAAACCGCAATCAGCGTGCCGGTGCGGCGGTCCAGGTGCAGGGAGATGTCGCAGAAATTGGAGAGCCGCACGTTCTTGATATCCGCCGCGCGCCCCTCCGGCAGCAGCCGGATGAAGAATTCCTTCCCGTACCGCGCCTCGTAGGCGGCCCGGACCTGCTCCATCGTCGCTCCGGGCGCGAGTCTCGCGTAGCACGTCGCCAGGATTCCCCGGCTGACCGGAAGCAGATGGGGGACGAACGTAAGCGAAACGTCCTTCCCCGTCACCGCACGCAGCGTCTGCTCCATCTCCGGCGTGTGCCGGTGGCATCCTGCCTTGTAGGCCGTCATGCTCTCGTTCAGCTCCGCGAAGTGCGTGTTCTGCGTGGGCTTGCGCCCGGAACCCGTCACGCCGGACGCGCAGTCCGCGACGATCCCCTCCGAAGACGCCAGCCCGGCTTCCAGCGCCGGGGCGAGCGCCAGCGGCACCGCCGTGGCGTAGCACCCCGGGTTCGCAACCAGCTTTCCCCCCCGAATCTTGCCGCGGAACAGCTCCGGCAGGCCGTAGACCGCCTCTTCGTGCAGATCCGGGAATACGAACTTCCCCTTGTACCACGTTTGGTAGTCTTCCTCGCGCTTCAGGCGAAAATCCGCCCCCATGTCCACAAACGCCTTTCCCGCTTCCCGGCATTTCGCGGCCAGCTCCTGCGAAAGCCCGCTCGGCAGAGCGGCAAAGACCACGTCGCTTTTCGCGATCACTTCGTCTTCCGGCCCGCAGACCTTGTCGCATAACCGATAGTAGGCCGGGTAGATTTCGCTGAGCGGCTTTCCCGCGGAGCTGCGGGAGCCGACCGCAGCAACCTGCGCGCCCGGGTGGCCGCTCAACAGCCGCACCAGCTCGGCGCCCGCGTACCCCGTCGCGCCGACGACGCCCGCGCGGATCATGCTTTCGCCCCCAGAAGGTTCAGGATCCGGTTCGCCTGGGCCTCCACATTTTCCGGAGCCGGGCCGCCGAGAACCTTCCGCCCGTTCACGCAGTGCTCGAGCGAGATGGCCCCGTAGATATCCTTTCCGAATTTTTCGTTAAACTTCCGGTAAGTTTCCAGCGGAAGGGTCTCCAGCGTCAGGCCGTTCTCCACGCAGTACGCCACAATCTCCCCGGTGATCCGGTACGCCGTGCGGAACGGCAGCCCCCTGCCCACAAGGTAGTCCGCGCAGTCGGTCGCGTTGATGAACCCCTTCGCGGCGGCGGCGCGCATGTTCTGCGTCAGCACCTTCATGGTGGAAAGCATCGGGGTGAAGGTTTTCAGGCATAGCTTCAGAGTGTCCGCCGCGTCGAAAACGGCTTCCTTGTCCTCCTGCATATCCTTGTTGTAGGCGAGCGGCAGGCCCTTCATCATCGTGAAAAGCGTCACCATGTCGCCGATGGCCCGCCCGGATTTTCCGCGCACCAGCTCGGCAATGTCCGGGTTCTTTTTCTGCGGCATGATGCTCGAACCGGTCGAAAACGCGTCGTCCAGCTCGATGAACTTGAATTCCCACGAGCACCACAGCACGATCTCCTCCGAAAACCGGGAGAGATGCACCATGCAGATGGAGATCGCCGCGGCCAGCTCCATGCAGAAGTCCCGGTCGGAGACGCCGTCCAGGCTGTTCTGCGTCGGCCCGGCGAACCCGAGCAGCTCCGCCGTGCGTTCCCGGTCGATGGGGTAGGTCGTCCCCGCGAGCGCGCAGGAGCCGAGCGGGCAGTAGTCCATGCGCTTTGCCGCGTCGCGCAGGCGTCCGGCGTCGCGCAGGAACATTTCCGCGTACGCCAGCAGATGGTGGCCGAAGGTGACGGGCTGCGCCCGCTGCATGTGGGTGTAGCCCGGCATGACGGCGTCCTTGTACTGCAGCGCCTTTTTGCAGAGCACGGCGGTCAGGCCGCTGAGCAGGTCCCGGAGCTCGGCGCATTCCTTTTTCAGGTACAGGCGCAGGTCCACCGCCACCTGGTCGTTCCGGCTGCGCGCGGTGTGGAGCCGTTTTCCCGCGTCGCCGAGCCGTTTGGTCAGCTCCCCTTCCACGAACGTGTGGATGTCCTCGGCGTTTTCGTCGATGGAAAGGCTGCCGTTTTCAAGGTCGGCGAGGATGCCTTTCAGCCCCCCGCAGATTTTTGCCGCTTCTTCCTGCGTGATGACGCCGCATTCGCCGAGCATGGTCGCGTGCGCGATGCTGCCCGCAAGGTCCTCTTTTACCATGCGGCTGTCGAAGGAGATGGATGAGTTGAAGTCGTCTGTCGTTTTATCGAGTTCCTTGTGGAACCGCCCCGCCCACAGTTTCAACGGGTGATGCCCCCCTTGTGTCCCAAAAAATAACGGAAAAGGGGCGGACGCGTCCGCCCCGGAAGATCCGGATTGTTGTTACGCTTTCTTTCCGGCTTTCAGCTTCTTGATCGCCTGCACGGTGATCGGCAGGCCGAACAGGTTGATGAACCCGTCCGCGTCCGCCTGGTTGTAGACGTGGTCGGCGCTGAACGTCGCGATCTCCTCGTCGTACAGCGAGTACGGCGACTTCGCGCCCGCGTCGATGATGTTGCCCTTGTAGAGCTTGAGCTTCACGTCGCCGGTCACGTTCTCCTGCGTGGAGTCCACAAAGGCGGAGAGCGCCTCCCGCAGCGGGGTGAACCATTTGCCGTCGTAGACAAGCTCGGCGAATTTCTCCGCCGCGCCCTGCTTGTAGTGGCAGGTGTCCCGGTCGAGGCAGAGCTCCTCGAGCTTCTGGTGCGCGCGGTAGAGGATGGACCCGCCCGGCGTCTCGTAAACGCCCCGCGACTTCATGCCCACGAGCCTGTTTTCCACCAGGTCAGCGATGCCGACGCCGTTCGCGCCGCCGATCTGGTTCAGCCTGGCGATCAGGTCCACGCCGCAGAGCTTTTCGCCGTTCAGCTTGACCGGGATGCCCTTTTCAAAGGAAAGGGTCAGGTAGGCCGGCCGGTCGGGGGCCTTCTCCGGCGAAACGCCCAGCTCCAGAATTTTGTCGTAGTCCGGCTCGTTCGCCGGGTTCTCCAGGTCGAGCCCCTCGTGCGAAAGGTGCCACAGGTTTTTGTCCTTGGAGTAGTTCGTTTCCCTCGTGATGTTCAGCGGTACGTCGTGCGCTTCGGCGTAGTCGATTTCCTCGTCGCGGGATTTGATCTTCCAGATTCTCCACGGGGCGATGATCTTCATGTCCGGCGCGAACGCCTTGATGGCGAGCTCGAACCGCACCTGGTCGTTGCCCTTTCCAGTGGCGCCGTGCGCGATGGCGTCCGCGCCCTCGGCCTTCGCAATCTCCACCAGCCGCTTGGCGATCACCGGCCTTGCGAAGGACGTGCCCAGCAGGTACTTGCCCTCGTAAACGGCGCCCGCTTTCAGCGTCGGCCAGATGTAGTCCTCCACCAGCTGCTTTTTCAGGTCCGCGATGTAGAGCTTCGAGGCGCCGGTCTTTTTCGCCTTTTCCTCCAGGCCGTCCAGCTCCGCGCCCTGCCCCACGTCCGCCGCCACGGCGATCACTTCGCAGTTGTCGTAGTTTTCCTTCAGCCACGGGATGATAATGGATGTGTCGAGCCCGCCGGAATACGCCAGCACGACTTTTTTGATCTTCTTTTCCATATCGGTCAGCCACCTTTTCTGTATTTCCATCGTTGTCATCGTTGTTTATGAGCCTATTATACACCGATTATGCAGAAAATCAAGTGCTTTTTGCATAAATATTCAAAAATTTTCGGCGTCACCGCGGTGCTGCGAAAAATGGCCGCCCCGGGCGGCCTCCGGGGGATTGAAAAACGCCGGAAAGTGGGATACTATAATAGGTAAGAAAACAAAACCGGCCGCGGCGCCGCTCCGATCAGCCCGCCGCGGCGAAGCCGGGCAAGGAGGATTCCCATGGCCGAATTCAAGCAAATTTCCATCGAAGACCTTTCGTTCAACCCGTTTACCATGATTAACAAAGAGTGGATGCTCGTCACCGCCGGCAGCGAGCGGGCCTGCAACACCATGACGGCAAGCTGGGGCTCGCTGGGCGAGCTGTGGGGCCGGTACGTTTCCACCATCTATATCCGGCCCACGCGCTACACGCTGGAGTTCCTGAACCGCGAGAAGTATTATTCCCTCTGCGTGCTGGACGAAAAGTACCGCGCGGCGCTCAATTACTGCGGGAGCCATTCCGGCCGCGACGGCGACAAGATCAAAGCCGCCGGCCTGACGCCGGTGTTCGGCGGGGCCGCCCCGTATTTTCAGGAGGCGAAGGCGGTTTTCCTCTGCCGCAAGCTGTACCGGCAGGATTTCGACCCCGCCTGCTTCCTCGAAAAATCGCTCGACGCGGAAAATTACCCCAAAAAGGATTACCACAAGATGTTCATCGGGAGCATCGAAAAAGTTCTGGTCAAAAAATAACCCCGTCCGGGCGAGAACCGAAGTTTTCAACCAAAGGAAGGGCCGCCGTGGAAAACCGCGGCGGCCCTTTTGGCGCGGCGGACAGCCCGCCGCTTTTCATTCCAGAATGATGTAGTCGTTCACCAGCGGGACCAGGGCCTGCGGCACGCGCGCCGTCAGCCGGTACCCTTCCGGCGTGAATTCCTCGCTTTCCACCGCCCCGGCGGAGCGGATGCGGTCCGCGAGGCCCGCCTCGGAAAAAGGGAGAAAGAGCTTTACCATGCGGTAGTCCGGCAGGTTCCGTTCAATCGCATCCAGAAGCCGGTCGAGTCCGGCCCCGGTTTTGGCGCTGACGCGCACCGCCCGCCCGATCATCGGCAGCGAGCCGATGTCCGGGATGAGGTCGCATTTGTTCAGCACCGGGATCACCGGCTTCCCGGCGCAGCCGAGCCCCGCCAGAAGGTCCCGCGTCACCTCGAGGTGCACGGGCGCCTCCGGGCTGGAAGCGTCGCATACGTTCAGGATCACGTCGGCTTCCGCGGCCTGCTCCAGCGTCGACTGAAAGGCTTCGATCAGGTGGTGCGGCAGGCGCCGCAGCAGGCCCACGGTGTCGATCAGCATCACGGTTTCGCCGCCGGGAAGGCGCAGCGCCCGGGCGGTGGGGTCCAGCGTGGCGAACAGCCGGTCCTCGGCCAGCACACCCGCGCCGGTCAGCGCGTTCATCAGGCTCGACTTCCCCGCGTTCGTGTAGCCAACCAGCGCCGCCGTCACCACGCCGTCCTTCCGTCGGCGCCGGCCGAGCCGGGAGCGGCGCCGCTCCAGCTCGCGCAGCTGTTCGTTCAGCGAGCGGATTCTCCGGCGGATGTACCGGCGGTCGGTTTCCAGCTTGCTTTCGCCCGGGCCGCGCGTCCCGATGCCGCCGCCCAGCCGGGAAAGCCCCGCCCCGCGGCCGGAAAGGCGCGGCAGAAGGTATTTCAGCCGCGCCAGCTCCACCTGAAGGCGGCCCTCCCGGCTTTTTGCGTTCGCGGCAAAAATATCCAGGATCAGCGCCGTACGGTCCACCGCGCGCACGCCGGAAATCCGCTCGATGTTGCGCAGCTGGGTGGGCGAGAGCTCGCAGTCGAAAACCAGGAAATCGATGGGGTTCGCCTTGCAGAAATTCCCGATCTGGTCCATCATCCCCCGGCCCACGCAGGTCGCCGCGTCGAGCGTTGGCCTTTTCTGCATCACGGCTCCGAACGGTTCCGCCCCCGCGCTGTCCACCAGCTCGTAAAGCTCGGCCAGCGAGGCTTCCGCGTCCCATTCGCCCGTATCGGGCTCCACCAGCAGCGCCCGTTCCTTTTTTATGCTGTTTTCGTGCATCTTCAAGGCCAGCACCCCTTTTCCGCTTTTTTCCGATCCGTTTGCTCCCGGCTGTCCTGAATCATACATCCACTTACAAAATACCGCAAACCGGTTAAAAAATCAATCTGAATTTGTCGAAAGGGCTCCGCACCGTCCTGCGGTTATTGTTTCACGAAAGCCCGCTGAAATCCGGCACGGCCGTGAGGTGCGCCGGCATAAATTTTTCCAGCAGCTTTTGCGCGGCGCCGCGGCCGCAGGCCGGCTCCGCCAGAAAACGGGCCGTGAGCATTTTGCCCGCCGTGTCCTCCGTAATGGAAACGGAAAGCCCCAGCGCGGCGAAAAGGCGCTCCAGGCCGGCTTTCGTGCCGCTGTTCGGCGTCACGGCGCCCAGGGCGAGCAGGACCTCCCTGCGCCGGGCGGTCTCGGTTTCGGGGGCGATCCCGCAGGCCTGTTCCCGGTACAGCAGGCCGTAGTCCTCCGCGTCGGCGACGAAGCTTTCTTTTTGCAGCGTGTCCAGGCCGTCTCGCACGGGGTCCAGCCCCGCCGCGAAGGCCTGCAGCTCGGTATCCGCAACCGTCGTGCCGTCCAGGGAGTACAGCCCGGTGGAGGCCAGCCGCTTTTTCATGGAGTCGTAGGTTCCCATGGTCACGCCTCCACGGTTACGCTCAGCGTCCCGGCCACCGCGAGCTGGTTCGCCGCCACGGTTTTGCCCGCCGTGGAAAACGAGCAGTCGGTAATCATGCCGGTGTCGAACAGTTTGACGGTCATGACGGAAACGACGGCCGGGTCGCCCACGCCGAGGCTTTTGAAATAATTCTGGATGGCGATGCGGCAGTAAATTTTCACCGCCGCGGCGTTCCGCCCGGCTTTCGCCCGGACGGTGCAGGTCACGTCGACCGGGACGGTCTGCGCGGGCTGGACGGTCACGTCCACGTTGATCTCCCGCTGCGCGTCGAAAAGGTCCTGCGCCTGCTGCACGGCGGCGGCGTCCGGAACGCCCCCGGCTCCGCCGAGGTAGACCGCGACGGTGCCGGCCCCGTTTGCGCGCGGGACCACCCCGGCGGAGGAGACGCCCGCGCAGGTCAGCGCGGTTTGGCGGTACCAGGCCGCGTTGCAGCCGTTGGCGGGTTGGGCGTAGCTTTCCAGCAGGCGCGCGCGCAGGGAGCCGTCGGTCTCGGCGTCCTCGCCGCCGGTGAACGCGGCGCTGTTGGTCACGGTTTCCATCGGCATGTCCGCCGTTACCAGAACGGTGACGGTGCCGGGGTCCGTGTTTCCCGCCGCCCCGGCGGCGAGCGCTTTGGCGGGCACGTCCACCGTCAGGCCCCCTTCGGGCAGGGTGGCATCCTCCGTGGTCGCGTATTGGGCCGCCCCCGGGCCGGAGGTCGCGCAGACGGTTCCCGCCGGGATGACGGCGTTGTACCAGAGCGCGTCCTGCCGCCCGAACGTGAGAACGCCCGCGGCGGCCGCGGCGGGCTTGCGGGTTACGCCGCGCTCGAGGGCGCGCTTTTCCAGCTCCGCGCCGGTGGCCGTCTGGGCGAACGTCTGCCGCTGCAGCCAGTCCAGCGCGGTGCTGATGGAGTAGATTTCCCCCGCCAGCACCTTCAGCCGGATCCCGATGTCGGAAGCGTCGTCCGGCGTGTAACCGGCGAGCCGGGTAAATTTGTCCTTCATGCGGGCGACGATGTCGTCGTAAGATTCCGTCACAGCTTCACCTCAAATTCCTTTTGTTCGCCGCCGCAGCGCAGGGAGACCCGCACCGCGGGCGGCGTTGTTTTTTCGTACTGCGCGCTCTGCACCGAAAGCTCCGGCAGGGTGCGGAGCGCTTCCTGCGCAAGCGAAAGCGCCTGCGCGTCCGGGTCGGGCTCGTCCCCGGTCAGCGTGTTCAGGCGGCTGCCGAGCGCCGCGTCGTAGCAGAAGGCGCCCGCCGGAACGGTCAGCCGGATGTACGCGCGCTGAAAGATTTCATCCGTCCCGCCGATGCGGTAAGGGCGCCCGTTCGCGGCGCGCGCGAAGTCCCCGTTTTCCAGAGCCGTATCCATCACGCCGTCCCCTTCGGCTGGAAAACCCGGCCGTTGATTTCCACTTCGCCGTTGTTTTTCAGGTAGATTTCCGCGCCGCCCGACGAAAACAGCATCAGCTCGCCGGGCTGGATTCCGCGGTTCTGCGCGAGCGTGCCGATGCAGGTGTCGCCCGCGCTGGTCGAAACGATCACGGCCTGCGCCGCGTTGGGCGGCTGGTAGGCGATGCCCCACGGCCCCGCGAAGGGAAGCGACCGGTACTGGCCGGCCCCCTGCGCGGAGCCGGGGCCGGTGATCCGCGCGGCGTCGGCGGAAGGCCGGTTCCGCTGCGCCGCAATCATCTGCTGAGAGATCCACATAATCCGTTCATTCCTCCTTGCAGGCTGAGCCTGCGCGGCGGCGGGGTACGCCGCCGTTTTTTGTCAAAATTTCAGCGTAGGACAGTTTCAATTTATTTCCTTCGGAGTGAAGAAAGACCGTCCGGGGCGGCCGTTTGCCGGTCTTTTATGGGACGGGCTTTCAGGCTTTCCGCAAAACGTACCGGGTCCGGGTCCCGTCCGCGTCCGCGACGCAGCGGATCGCCGCCACGGAGAGCCCGCCGTACGCGCCCAGGAGCGGGTCGCGCAGTTCGGCGGGCGCGCCGGTTTCCGCCGCCGGGGCGCCGGGGCAGTCCACCGTTACGGCGAAAGCCTTGCGGCAGGCCGCTTTCAGAACGGCATCCGCGTCCGCCGACGGGCTGGACAGGTAGCGGTTCCGCAGAATCCCGAGCGCGGCGGTCTCCGCGTCCTTCGCCGCGGACCGGTAGGCCCCGGTGTCCCCGTCCGGCACGAAAATCTCCGAGATCCGGTCGCAGCAGCGGTTTTTGACCTCGGCGCCGAAGTAGCGGACGCCGCGGAGGTTGTCGAACCGGATCGGGCTCCCGGCCGTTTCGCCCGAAGCGTCGAAGCAGTCCCCGCGCACGCGGGGCGCGACTCCCAGAAAGTTTTTGCAGAAGGCCGCGGCCGCCTGCCACTCGCTCATGCCTTTCGCGATCCGCAGGGTTCCCTGGAACGCCCGGCCGTCGCCCCGGTACCCGGAAAATCCGTACGGTTTCACATGCCGCTCGAAGATCACCGGAAGGGACGGGAAGCTGTAGTGCCGGGGGACGGCCTCGCTGTCCAGCAGAAGGCCGGCCAGGCCGCGGCACGTCAGGCGCAGCAGATTCCCCGAGCCGGACGAGCTTTCGCGCTGGATGTCCGCGATGCCGGAGAACAGCGTTTCGCCGCGCGCGCCGCGGATTTTCAGCCCGGTCAGCACGCCGGGGCTTTTCCCGAGGGGGAAAACGCCCTGGAAGCTGTCCGCCGGGGCGTCCCGGGCGGAGTCGAACTGCGCCCGGACGGGGGATGGAAGAAGAATCTCTTCCCCGCCGGGCCTTACGCCGGAAAAAGTCACGGGACGTTCACCTCCTCCCCGGCCGCCAGCGCGTTCGGCCACTCGATCTGCGGGTTGGCGGCGCGCAGGGTATCCACGTCCGTCCCGTACCGGTTCGCCACGTCCCACAGCGTTTCCCCGCCGGAGCATACGAAAACCCGCGCCTCGCCGGCTCTTTCGGGCACGGCGTAGGAGTCCTCCAAAAACGTGAATTCGTAGCCCGCGCAGTTGGGGCGGGGCTGCCCTTTCAGGACGAGCGACGCGAACACCGCCTGGAACGGAGCCGTGCCCGGCAGGCGGAGCGTCCCGCTGCCCCCGGCGGAAAAAACCGCCGAAAGCCGCGAGAATTCTTCCATGGCCCCGGCGCCGGTAAAGCGGCCCGAACCGGTGACCTTCCGCGGCGCGGCGCCGTTGTCCTGCACCGCGCGGGCCCCCTGCGGGATCTGGAACTCCGCCACGCTGCGGCCGCGCCCGATCTGGATGGTCTCCGGGTTGCGGGGCCACACGTAGCCTTTAAAGCTCATGCGCGCCAGGTTCATGCTTCGTCCTCCTCCTGGGTCAGGCTGCGCGGGCGGCGCAGCCAGTCGAGTTCCATCGCGTCGGAAAATTCTTCGAGATCGTCATCCATCGGGGTTCGCCTCCCGTTCCACGGCCCGGCCCGCGGCGAGGGCTTCCAGCGTGCAGGAGCGTTCCAGCGACGGCCCCCCGGTGTTCCGGACGGTTTTCCACCGGCACCCGGAGTACGTCACCGTTTCGCCGGGGCGGGCGATCACGACCTGAAAGACGCCCGGGGCAAACAGGTCCGCCCCGGCCTCCGGCCGGACGCCGGTGAGCGAGAGTTCCCAGCGCACCGCGCCTTCCGCAATTTCTTCCGGTCCGTCTTCACCCCACGGAATGACTTCGTCCGCGCCCTGCGCCGCTTTCGCGGCGTAGCTTTCGGCGCGGGCGACCACCGCCCCGCCGCGCTCCAGGCGGACTTCCGTGTCCGCCTCGGGGGAAAGCGCTTCCAGCACCGCGCGGACGTACAGCTCCTCGCCGCCGAGAAGGACGGTGTCGCACCGTTTGACGGCATAGCTGCCGCCGGCCGTTTCCACGGTGCCGCCCGTGCTCAGCTTGTGCGCCGCCGGGCCGGTATAAAGGTAGCGGACGCCGTCCCGGTACGCTTCCGGCGTGTCCCGGCCCCTGCCGCTCTGGAACCCCAGCGGCCGGATGAGCGCCCGAAACTGCGCGCCGCCGAAGGCGACGGTTTCGCCGTACCGGTCCAGCAGGGCTTCCGCCCGCCCGCGGCGCGTCACGGGGTTGCCTTCCGGAACAGGAACCCGAGGTCCGCGAGGTAGGGGGAAGCCGCGGCCACGGCCTCGCTCCACAGCGCCCGCGCGGGCCGGACGTTTGTGTCCCCCGCCGCGACCCGGACGTCCCCCGCCTCGAACGATCCGGCGTCCCGGCCCGCCTGCATGAGGGCGAAGCGGTAGAAGGCGAGGGCCGCCGCCGCGGCGGTCAGCGGGCCGGAAGCCTCCGGCCCGCAGCCTGCCCGCTCACCCCGTTCCACCTGAGCCGCCGCGTCCGCGCACAGCGGCCGGTACGGCTCCGCATCCCCGTCCTGCCCGGCCAGCAGGGAAAAGCGGGCGAGGACGTCGTCAAGATTCAGCGCGGTCATGAGCCGTAGGTCAGGACTCTGACCGCGTCGTCGAAGATCCGGGAAAAGCCGGCGATCACGCTGACGGAGGCACGTTCGAGCTGGCGGTCGATCAGCCGGTCGGAGTCGGTCTGCACGCCTCCCGCCTGCACCATTTCGAGCGCGCAGGTTTTGTCGAGCCCGATGATCTTCCCCGCCGCCATGTCGGGGTTGTGCAGAAGGTTGGCGCCGAGCGGGCTGAAAAGCTTGCCGGTGCCCTGAAAATTCAGGCCCGCCTGCGCGTCCTTGAACTCCGCGATATTGAGGATGTCCTCCATGGCGGGGGTCGAGGCGAGCATGGCGTTCAGGCGGTACGGGGAAAGGGAGCCCCACAGGGCGACCATGTCGGCGTACGCGGGCTTGGCCCCGGCGGCCGCCACCGCCGCGGCGGGCGTTTTGCCGTCGTCGCCGTTCAGGAGCACGTCCACGGCGTCCGAAAGCTGGGCGCGCGCGATGTACGCGCCGATCTGCCGCAGGGTGACGGTGAACAGGTCGATGCGCTGGAAGCGGAGCGCCTCGTAGCTGGCCACGAGCATCCTGCCGCGCTTCTGCAGGTGCACCAGGTGGTCCTTGGTGCGCACGGAGGTCTGCGGCAGGGCCGCGCCTTCGGCGGCGGGTTTGAGCGATTTGTCATCCTGCGCCGGCACGGACTCGATGGTCCGGTAGTCCATCGAGTCGATCTGCGTGGTGGCGGCGACGAGCGAGGGGAGCAGGTTTTCCATTTCGATGCCCTGCCGGACGGAGCGCGCCACATACTCCGGGAACAGGGCGGCGGAGTCGCCCGTCTGGAAGAATTTTTCGATGCGGTCGGAGCCGGGCCCTCCCGCGCGGATGCCGAAGCGCTTGAGCTGGCGCTGGTAGGCGTCGAGCCCTTCGAGCGGCGTGCCCGCGTAGCCCGCCGAGGGGTCGAGGCTTTCGAGCACCTGGGTGAAGGTTTTGCCGGGCGTGCCGTACATGCCCTTTTCGAGCTTCAGGGATTCATAAGCTGCCATATTTTTCCTCCTAAAATTTTTAAAATCGGTGGATTGCCCGTTTTACAGGATTACGCCGCAGAGCATGGCGGCTTCATCCACGTCGACGACCAGAAGCTGGCGCCCGCCGGCGGACGCGGCCTGGATTTTCCCGTCCGCGGCGGCGGAGAGCATCTGCCAGCCCGCGGCGGGGGCCGCGCCGTCGTACGGGAGCCGCGCGTAGCCGGAAAGCTGCACGGCCGCGTACCCGTTGCGCACGTTGAGCGCCACGCCGCAGAAGTCGTCGCCCGCGGCGCACGCGCCGACCGTGCCGCTGCCCGTCACCTTTACCGGCGCCCCTGCGGCCACGCCGTCCTGCGCCGCGAAAGTCGCCGCGTTTTCTCCGAATCCGTTAAATGAAAGTTCCATGTCATCCATCATTCCTTTCTGATTTTTCATCGGGATGCTGCTTTTCCCCTCGGGCGGGGAAACCGGTCAGATCCGGAACGGATCGTTGCCGTCCGGCCCGGCCGACGGATGCTCCGCCGCGAGCTGCGGACGGAGCGGGACCGCCTTTTCCGCCTGCCTGCGGAACGCCGCGCCCCAGCTTTCCAGGTCGCGGGCGCTCAGGGCGTCGGCGGCGCGGGCGAGGCTTTCGGCGGGGACGCCCGGCTGGGCGAGCGCGCCGAAGCGCAGGAAGTCCTTTTTGAGCCGGGCGAGGAACTCGCGCCCAAAGGCGGCTTCGCGCTCCAGGGAGCCGAACTTCGCCAGAAGGGCCGATTTCTGCGCCGGGCTCAGGGTGACGCTTTCTACCGGTTCGCGCAGGGCTTTCAGGGCGCTCTGCGCGTCCCGCCCGCCGAAGCTCTTGAGGACCCCGGCTTCCCGCTGGGCCGGAACGGCGACAAACGACCACTCGTAGGCGTCGGCGGGGTCGTCCAGCACCGCGCAGCAGAGGACGCCGCCGTAGGTTTTCCCTCTCTCATGTTCGCAGGAGCCGTTTTTCAGGTCGGCGCCGCAGACGCTGCAGGTCACGCTCCGCACGGCGCACCCCACGCTGATCTCCTTTTGGATGCCGGATTCCAACCCGGCGATGAAGTCCCGGTTCGTGCCGGTGCGGGGCAGGTACGCCTGCGCGACCAGGCGGGCGTACGGCTCGCCGCAGGAGGTTTTGCGTTCGGGGTCGCGCTCCACGCGGCAGTCGTAAATGCGGGCGGTCTGGTTCTTCGCCAGCGGGTTGTGGTCGAGGACGCCGGTTTTGCCGACGAAAAGCTCCGCCAGTTTTTGCAGGGCGCTTACGGTAAAGCGCTCGCCGTCGCGGTCGACCTCGTTGTCGCACAGGGCGACGGGGAAGGTGTAAAGCTCCTCGGGGCGGAATTCCCGGCGGGTGTAGCGGCCGATCTTCGCGAGGGCCTCCGCGCCGGGCGCGGAGCCGCTTGCCCGGGGCGTCCCGGCCCCGCCGCTCTTCTGGATCGTGATGTTCCGTGTGATAAAAACCATCTCCTCTTTTAATTTTTGCTTTTTGTGATTTTCGGGTCGTCCGGAAAGCGCATCCTTTCGCCCGGCCATGCGGAAAATTTTTCAGCGGCGGGCCGGGCGCGCGGGCCGCGCCTGCTCAAGCTGGGCGGCCTTCGCGTTCTGGTAGCGGGCGGAGGCGAGCTCCGTCGTGTCCTGGAGCGTGATGTCGTCCCAGTCGACGGAAAACGGCCCGGGCAGGCCGTTCAGGCGCAGCCACATGGCGCAGATCTTTTCGACGACCGGGTTGAGGGCGCGGCGGTAGGCTTCCATCTCGCTGGTGAGGATATCCGCCTGCTGACTGGACATGCGTTCCGTCGACGACCACGAAAGACCGAGCAGGAACGGCGGGATGCCGAGCTTCGCCACGACCTGCTCGAGCATCTGGCGGACGGGGACCTCACTGTCGAGAATCTGGCAGTCGGAGCCGACGGCCCGGATGCTCACGTCCCCGACGGAGACGAAGTCGCTGACCTCGCCGCCGCGCATCGCCCGGCTCCACTCGGACGCGATCTGCTCGGCGCGCTCTTTGGCGTAGGCCTGGTCGGCCGCGTCGGACGACGGCTTGTAGGTGACGGCGAACCGCACGTTGCCCAGCCTCCGCCAGTTCACGCCGAGGGTGCGGTAGATCTGGAGCAGGATATTCGAAACGAACGGCAGGCCGTGCAGGATGGAGACCCCCTGGGCGCTGCCGGACGGAGGGTTGAGCGCGGAGCAGAACACGAGCTGCGGGTAGCGGACCGGGACGGCCGCCCCGCCCTCGCGCCGCATCACCCGGATTTCCAGCGGGGTGACGGCGCGCAGCTCCACATCGTCCAGCGAGGCGTTGTACAGGGCGGCGATTCTGCCGTCCCGCACCACCATCTCGCCCACCGCGTTGCCGTAGGTGAGGAGGTCGGAGAGGTAGGCGTTCAGGAACGTCTGCACGCCCGCGCCCGCCGCCCCGGCCGGGACGTTCCGCAGGAAGGAATTCAGGGCGTCCTGAGCCGCCCGGTCGGCACAGGTGATCTGGAACGTGCCGACCAGGCGAAGAATCTTGCCGATGGCCGCGTCGATAATAGGCACGGCTTCCCGCAGGGAGGCATACAGGCGCCGTTCCCCCGCGGCGAGCGGAACCCACCGGTCCAGTTCGGAAAACGGGTCGCCCCGCGCCGCCGTCTGCACCGATGCCACGGGCGCGGAGGGCGCCCGCTTTTTGCCGAATATCACAGTGTTTCCTCCTTTCCGCGCGGTGCGGCGACCGCGTAAAATCCATCGGCGGGCCGGAGCACCGTCGTCACGAAATACCGGATGTCATCCATCGCGTGGTCGTTTTCCTTGACGGGCTCGTCGTCCGCCCGATTTTCCTTCCAGCGGTACAGGCCGAATTCGCGCACCGCGTCGGCACAGCAGCGGCAGACGCGGATCCTGCCTTCCCTGAGCGCCGAGGCCGTCCGGCGGATACCGTCGGCCACGCTGTTTTCCGCTTTTTTCGCGGAGTACCGGCCGTGCCGGCGGATGGTTTCGAGAAAGCTCGCTGCGGAAGGGTCCACCGCGACGCAGGCGACCCGGCGGCCCCCGCAGAGCCTTTCCAGCGCGGCGTAATGCTCCTCGTCGGTCCGCTGCGCCCCCGTGCGGCGGGAGTCATAGTAAGACTCGCCGATGCGGTACCACGTTCCGCCGCGCTTCCCCCACAGGCCCATGGAACAGGGATTCACCGTGCCGTAGTCGCACGAGACGGCGAACCGGGAAAACCCGCCGGAAGGGACGTCGCAGAACATGGCGTCCGTCATGAACGGGTACACCAGGCCTTCGGCGGCGACCCAGCGGCCGAGGATGAACCTCTCGTAAAACACGCCGGAAAAAAGGCTCTGGTAGCGCGCCCGCACCGAGGGGCTCAGGGACGGGTTGTCGCGCAGGGTGAAATGCAGGTAAAGCGCGTTCCGCTCGTCCGCTTTCCGGATCCACTCGCGGTAGAACCAGTGGCCGGGGCTTTCGGGGTTGCAGTTGAACCAGAATTTCGAGCCCTCGACGCTGCACCGGGCGAGCGTCTGCTCCACGAACGAGCGGGGCATGAGCGCCACCTCGTCGAAGAACGCGCCCGCGAGCGTGACGCCCTGCACGAGGGCGGCGGAGCCTTCGTCCTTTCCGCCGAACAGGTAGAACCGGTTGCGGTTTCTGCCGAAGCCGATGTCGATCCGGTTTTCGCTGACATGGAAGTCGCAGGAGAAGCCGGAATCGGAAAGGGCGGGCAGGAGCGTGGTGACGAGGTTGCGTTTCAGGGACCGGATGGTTTTGCCGCACAGGGCGAACGAGCGGCCGTGAAAGCAGCCGCACGCCCACGCGGCGAACGAGATGCCGAGGCAGAGCGTTTTGCCGCTGCGGACCGCGCCGTCGCAGATGACGGCGCTGCGGGAAGCGTCGGGGCTGCCGGGGCACCACCAGTTGAGCGCCCGGAGCTGCTTGGGGGAGAACGGGCTAAACTCCATCTTCGTTTTCCCCTTCGGCCTTCCGGACGCTCCGCATGACGGCCCGGTACAGCGGGGACTGCTCCGCCCCGCTTTCCTCGAGCCTTTTCAGGCATTCCAGCGCTTTCATGCGGTCGTAGAATTTCATGTGGATTCCGTCCTTTCTCTGCTCGATTTCGGCGACGCCGTACAGGTCCAGCTTTTTGATTTCCGCCGGGGTGAGGTCCTTTTTGGCCATGAGCAGGACGGCGTCGTTCACGCCGCCGAACGCAAGCTTTTCGTAGCCGTCCTTCACGCTGGACGTCCGCCCGCGGCTGTTTTTTCGGGATACCATGGAAAACCTCCTTTCACTAATCCCGCCAACAGGGGCGAAAATTAGCCTGTGGACGCTAATTTTCAAAAAATTTTTTAAATTTTTTATAAATCCGGCCCCTGCGGAGGGAAAAGTGTTCCGGAAAAAATGCTTTTGTGGAAGGAGATCGGCCCGCGCGGCCCCGTACGGGCCTTAGCCGGGAGCGAAAAAAATTGTTTTCGGACAGGCTCGGTACGAACGGCCCGGGCTGCTGAAAATTTCAGCTCAACCCGGTTCGGGCAACCGGCCGCTCTTTCCGGGAACGTCCATGAGAACCACGAAACCAATCGGATGCATCCACCGATGGGGACTCTTTGGGGAGCGCAGAGGGGGGATCATGGGACACTCAGACCGCGTGCCGTCGCGCTTCCGCGCCGTTCCGGCGGGCAAATGCGCGTTTTCCCTTGACAGGCGGAAGGAACGGTGATACTGTATATATACAATATACACAATAAAACGGCGGTGAGGCAAACTGGACATTGTCATCAGCAACTCAAACCCAAAACCCATCTACGGGCAGATCGCGGACCAGATCAAGAACAAAATCATCACCGGCGAGCTGGGGCCGGGCGACGCGCTGCCCTCCATGCGGCTGCTGGCGCGGGACCTGCACATCAGCGTTATCACCACAAAGCGGGCCTACGCCGACCTGGAGCGCGACGGGTTCCTGGAAACCGTCGCGGGCAAAGGGTGCTTTGTTGCGCCGAAAAACGTGGAATTCCTGCGCGAGGAGCAGCTCCGCAAGGCGGAGGAAGCCCTGCAGAGCGCCGTGGACATCGCGAAGCGCGGCGGGATTACTTTGAACGAACTGAACGAGATGCTCGCGCTCCTGTACGGCGGGCAGGACGAAAAGGAGTGACACACCCTGGAAAATCTTCTGGAGATCAGCGGCCTGAGCAAACGCTACCCCTCGTTTTCGCTGGGCAACGTGAGCTTTTCGCTCCCGGCGGGGAGCATCATGGGGTTCATCGGGGAAAACGGGGCGGGCAAGACGACCACCATCAAGCTGATTCTGAACGAAGTGCGGCGCGACGGCGGCGGCATAAAAATCTTCGGCCGGGACAACATCCGGGACGAGGAGAAGGTCAAGGAACAGATCGGCGTGGTGTTCGACGAAAGCTATTTTTACGGCGGCCTGACGGCGGACGACGTCGGCAGAATCCTGAGCCGCGTGTTCAAAACGTGGGACCCGGCGCTTTACGACCGCTATAAAAAGGATTTTGAGCTGCCGCGGGGCAAGACCATCAAGGAATACTCGAAAGGCATGAAGAGGAAACTCTCCATCGCGAGCGCGCTGGCGCACCGCCCGCGCCTGCTGATCCTCGACGAGGCGACGAGCGGGCTCGACCCCGTGATGCGCAGCGACATCCTCGACGTTCTGCTCGACTTTATCCAGGACGAAAGCCGCGGCGTGCTGTTCTCGTCGCACATCACGTCCGATCTGGAGCGCATCGCGGACTACGTGACGTTCCTCCACAAGGGGCGCGTTGTGTTCAGCCGCTCCAAAGACGACCTGACCGAACAATACGGCATTGTGAAATGCGGCGCGTCGCGGTTCGGGGGGTTGGACAAATCCGGTTTCCTGCGCTGGCGCAGGGGCGGCGCGGAGTGCGAGGCGCTCGTCGCGGACAAAAACGAGGCGCGGCGCAGATACCCCGGCCTCGTGGTGGACGGCGCGTCGCTGGACGAGATTATGCTGCTGTATATCAGGGGGGAAAAAGCATGAGCGGGCTGCTGCTGAAAGATTTTCTGTCCGTCCGGAAACAGGGGAAAACCATTGCGTGGGTGCTGGCGTTCTATCTTCTGTTTTTCGTCGCCCTCGACCGGATGGGCGGCCCAAAATCGGCCGATTCCATGTTGACCGTCGTGATCTCGATCGTTACCATGCTGGCGGTGGTCCTCACCGTCAACACCTTCGCGTACGACGAGGCGGCGAAGTGGGACGTTTTCGCCCGGAGCCTGCCGGTCGGGGCGCGCGGGATCGTGGGGGCGCGGTATTTGCTTGCCGTCCTTTACTCCGCGGCCGGCGCCTTGCTCGCCCTTGCGGCGGCCCTGATTTCCGGACGCGGGCGGATTGGGCCGGACGCTCTGGCCGCCTGCACCGCTTCGGGGGCCGTTCCGCTGATCCTCTGCTCCGTCCTGATTCCGCTTTTCTACAAGTTCGGGATACAGAAGGCGCGCATCGCCGTGATGGCGGTGTTTCTGATCCCGTTCGTCGCCGTGATGCTTCTGAAAAATTTCGGCGTGCCGGTCGCGGTTTCGGACGCGCAGGTGCTGCTGCTGAAGCTCTCGCCGGTGATTGTGCTTGCGGCGGTGGGAATCTCCTTTTTCATTTCCTGCCGGATCTACCGGAACCGGGAAGTCTGAATCCCGCGCCGGAAAAAAGACGGGATTCGTATTCCCTTTTTGCCTGTTCCATTGTATAATCAAAAGAAAAGCCCGTTTTCGTCCTTCCCGGTGCGGTTTCTTCGGCGCCGGGCGGAGGCGGAGACGAAAAGGGGAGATCGCAATGGAAAACAGGCCGCTGGGGGCGGGGATTCCGCAGCCGCCGGAAGTGGAGCGGGGATGGGCGAAGTCGCGTCTGCGCGCGATGAATAACCGCGCGTCGCTTCTGCCGATCCTGATGCAGGTGTTCGCGCTCCCGGTTTCCCTCGTGCTCGTTTTCGCGTGGATTTTCGCGCACGCGGAAACCGTGCGCTCCCTTTTGCAGAGAGGCGGCGCGAAGGGCCTGGTGCAGTATTTTTACGGGAACGGCGGGCTGGTTATCCTGCTGACCATTCTGGCCACGTGCGGCGCGATGGCGGTTACCGTTCTGGCGGCGAAGCCGATGCTGAAACAGAAGATTTTCGGCGCATGGAAGAAGCCGCGGTGCGGGCCCGGCGTCCTGTTTGCGGGAATGGCCCTGCTGCTGGGCGCGGCGGGGGCCGGGAGCCTCGTGGTAAACCTGCTGACCCTGCTCCTGAAGCAGGCGGGCGCCCAAATCACGGCACCGGACTTCAGCCTGAGCGGCGACCGGACGGCCGACCTGATCCTGGCGGCTTACGTCTGCCTGATCGGCCCGGTGCTGGAGGAAACGCTGTTCCGGGGGATGATCCTGCAGAGCCTGCGCCCGTGGGGGGACTGGTTCGCGATTGTCGCTTCGTCGGTTCTGTTCGGAATGTTCCACCTGAACCTGGTCCAGGCGATTCCGGCGGCGCTGATGGGCCTGGTGCTCGGGTTTGCAGCGGTGGAAGCCGAGTCGGTCCTGCCGGCCGTGCTGCTGCATATCTTCAACAATTCCCTTTCCATGGCCGTCATGGCCGCCGGGGCGGACGAAAACCGAGCGGTGCAGGTGCTGTACGGCGCGGTCGTTGCGGCGGCGGTGATTGTGTCCGCCCTTCTGATCGCCGCGAAACACGGCGAAGTCTCGAAGATCATGGCCCGGCCGGCGTCCGCCCCGCCGGTGGCGCACAAGTACGCGGTGTTTTTTTTCCAGTCCGCCGCGTTCTGGGTCCTGGCCGCGTTCTTCTGCTTTTATTCCCTTTTCGCGGCGAAGATTGCTTCCGGTTTGCTTCATAGATTCTGAAAAAAGGGAAAAAATAGCGGACAGTGCCCGGAACGGCGCCGCCCGCTTTTTGCGAAGAGATCCATTATAATAATAAATACGAAATAACATGGAGATGAAAACCAGATTAGAAATCAAACAATTTACAGAATCTATTTACAAATACCGGAAAATGCGTTAGGATAAAGGAAATGGACAGAAAAGATGGCAGGAATGGGGAATGGCATGAACAGCTTCGCGATTGTGACGGATTCTTCGTGCGACCTTTCCGCCCGGATGGCGGAAGAGCTGGAAATTTCGGTGCTGCCGCTCTCGTTTTCGATGGGCGGGAAAGAATACAGGAATGACCTGGACGGCAGGGAAATGCCGATCCGGGATTTTTATGCGCGCCTGCGTGCGGGGGAGACGAGCACCACCGCCGCCGTGAACGTGGAATCGTACCTCGGTGTGATGGAGCCGCTGCTGCGGGAAGGGAAGGACGTGCTGAACGTCGCGTTTTCATCCGGACTTTCCAACACCTGCAACGCCGCGCAGATGGCCTGCCGGGAGCTGGCGGAAAAATACCCGGAGCGCAAGGTCTTCTGCGTGGATACGCTTGCGGCTTCGCTCGGGCAGGGGATGCTGGTTTACTACGCCGCCAGGCTGCGGCAGGCCGGCAAAAGCATCGGGGAAGTGCGCGACTGGCTGGAAGCGAACAAACTGCATCTGTGCCACTGGTTCACGGTGGACGACCTGAACCACCTGAAGCGCGGGGGGCGCATTTCCGCGGCCACGGCGCTCATCGGCGGAATGCTGAACATCAAGCCGGTGCTCCACGTGGACGACGAGGGACACCTTGTCAGCATGGGGAAGGTGCGCGGCCGCCGGGCCTCGCTGAACGCCCTTGTGGACCATATGGAACAGACGGCGACCGATCCGCAGGATCAGACGGTTTTCCTCAGCCACGGCGATACGGAGCAGGATGCGGAATATGTTGCCGCCGAGGTGAAGCGGCGCATGGGCGTAAAGGAAGTTGTCATCAACGACGTGGGGCCGGTGATCGGCGCGCACTCCGGGCCGGGCACCATGGCGCTGTTTTTCTTCGGGACCCATCGGTGAAAACGCGCCGCCTCCCGCTTTTTGCGGGGGAGAACGTTTGATTTGACTTTTCGTAGAACTGTGGTATAATTTTATTACATCATCCGCCCGTAGCTAAGTCTGGATATAGCAGCAGATTCCGATTCTGAAGGCCGGGGGTTCGAATCCCTCCGGGCGGACCAAAAAGCAAAAGCCGACCCTCGCGGTCGGCTTTTGCTTTTTTGCCTGTCACGAGGAAGGACCCGGGCGCGGGGCGGGAGAAAAGGCGGGTCCTTTCGGTGAGGCCGGAAAAACGGAGGGACTCGCGGAACGCGGGGAAAAATTGCACTACCCGAATCCCTCCGGGGATAGAATACAATAAAGTTCGCAATTTAAAAAAGGCATAGAAAAGCCATTGGGACTCCGGTAAAATGAATGGTATCGAGACATTCACAAAAGGAGAGAAACCCAATGGCTCAAAGAAAAAATAGCACAGATCTCACGGAATTGCTGCTGAAATGTATGGCGGAACCGAACCCAATGCTCAGCATGCTGGAATGGCTCTGCGCCCAGCTGATGGAAGCGGAGGGATCGGGGCTTGTCGGAGCGGAGAAAAATGCGCACAATTCGTCCCGCTGTGACTACCGCCGCGGATATCGGCCCCGGCGGCTGGATACTCGCGTAGGAACGATGTATCTTATGGTGCCAAAGCTGCGCAGCCGCGGGTATGTTCCCTTTTTTGTCACCGAGCGCAAACGCAGCGAGGCGGCGCTGATTCAGGTGGTGCAGGAGGCGTTCGTTCAAGGCGTATCCACCCGGAAAATGGAAAAGCTGGCGCGGAGCCTGGGGATCGCAAACCTCTCCCGCAGTCAGGTCAGCAAGATGACAAAGGGTTTAAACGAGCAGGTGCGGGAGTTCCGCAGCCGTTCTCTCGCGGATTCCCGCTATCCGGTGCTCTGGACGGACGCCCTGTACGAAAAAGTCCGCGTGGACGGGCGTGTGGTCAGCATGGCCATCCTGATCGTCTGCGGCGTCAACGAATAGGGACACCGGGAGGTGCCGGCTGTGGAACCGATGCTGGAAGAATCCAAAGAAAGCTATTCCCAGTTGTTCGAGAGTTTACGGCAGCGGGGGTTGAGGCCGCCGCCCCTGGTCATTTCAGATGCAAACAAAGCATTGCTGCAAAATGCTGCCTGATTCATATCCCGGAGCCCTAAAATTGCGAACTTCCCTTGACACTACCTCATGGCGAATAGGAATTCTGTATTTCAATCCTTATTTTTTCGTTTGTTGCTTTTGCCGCATCCGCGTTGCTGTATACGGCCATTCTTTTGTTTGCGAGAACGGCCGTTACGGTCAGCAAAGCAGCCGACAGGATCAGCAGTGAAAGCAAAATCCGTTTTTGATTTATTCTATTTCCCCCATCGTTTGCGGAATCAAAAGGAGCGGAAATTTCTTTATTTTCCGAAGGGAAAGAATTCATCGGCCAGGTTATCTGGAGCGTACATGATCAGGACATAATCCAGCTTTGTGCTGTTGATGAAATCTTCCATGTTGCCTTGATAAAAACGCGGATCCAGCATGTAAATATCGGAGCACCTTAGAGAAGCGAACGCCGCAAATGGAACGGCATAAGAATCTTTGATGATGCAGATTTTCAGGCCGTTCGGATTTTTATTATTTTTAATATGGGCAAATGCCGGATTACCATATAGATAAAGCATATAGAGGTCCTTGTCAAACGGGCTGGCATTGTTTCTCAGAACCGGCGTGGCGAGCAGCGCCTCTTCAAAACGTCCGGTTAAATTCAGCCCCTTTTCCAAGCTGGAATTTTCATAAACGAAGCTCGTGTCAAACTGCGGATAGATCAGATCGAAATCATCGACACCGGCATAATAGATGCCCGTCTTTCTCCCCATGGAACCCAAAAACGATTTCGGATAGGTGATGACATTGTAATTTTTCAGATTGCTGTATAAATCTGTGTTTGTCAACCAGAAAGTAGACCAGGCGCTGACTTAAAAGTATACCACTACCGCCAACCAGAAAGTAGGCCACCTGTTTAAGAATGATGTGCCTTCAGGGTCTGGTCGAGACGGTAAGAATCGC
>JALCPO010000018.1 GCA_022650455.1 Oscillospiraceae bacterium | reverse complement strand
TATCTTGATATTCGAATTGTGACAACTAACGGTTGACACATTGTGCTATAAGGTTATACTGGTAGGGAACGTTTGTTAAAAAAAACACAATGAACAGGCAAAATCATAAATCTGTAAGCTGTTTTATCCATCCAACATACAAAATGACTGAGAAAGGGAAGAATCATGAAAAGATTAAACGATGTAAAGATCTCCAAACGGTTGATTTCCAGCTTTTTATTAGTCTCGCTGATTCTCGCGATCGTCTCGGCATACGGCATTTTCAGCCTGGTACAGACAAAAAACAAAATGAGCGACATATACAACCGTGAAATGGTTTCCATGCCGTACATGACAAACATTCTGGTCAGTCTGGATTCCATCCAGTCCGCATCGCGCGACGCGGTAATCAACCAGACCGATGCGGAAACAAGAAAATCTGATCTGACGGCAATTGACAAATACATCAAGGAATTTAAGGAATACGACGACAAACTGATCCCAACCATCAACACCTCGACCTGGAAAACGAAATTAAAGGCCGCAAGGAGCCAGTTCGATAACTCTTTTGAACCGGATATGAAGAAAGTCGAGCAGGATCTTCAGTCCGGAACAATTCCGGACGCGGTTTCGCTTCTGAATGAATCCCATGCGGTCCATAACCAGATCCGCGATGCCTATGAAAGCTTTCAGGCTTATCGTGTGCAAGCTGCGGGAAACACAAACGCGGCAAACGGGGCGGAAACAACGACGGCATTTGTCATTCTGCTGATCTTATCCATTTTGGGGATTGCCGTTTCCATTACCCTTGGAACCATGATTTCCCGTTCCATCAGCAAGCCGCTTGCGGAGCTGGAAGAAGTGGCCCGGAAATTTGCAACCGGCGTTCTCTCGATCCGGGTGCACGATACTTCCCACAATGAAATCGGCTCGGTCGCCGAATCCCTGAATTTTGCATTTTCCAGAATCAACGACGTTGTGAAAGAAGTTTCCGGCACCCTAACGGGCATTGCAAAAGGGGAATGCTCCTGCGGCACCATCCGGAATTATATTGGCGACTTCCGGCCTATGTCCGACGCGTTGAATACGATTCTCGATAATCTGAACCGGGTTTTTACCAATATCACGAATTCCGCGGAGCAGGTCAACAGCGGCTCCAAACAGGTGTCCGACGGGGCACAGGAGCTTGCCCAGGGCGCCACGGAGCAGGCAAGTTCCGTGGAACAGCTCTCCGCGTCGATTAAGGACGTTTCGGAAAATATCAAAAATAACGTCCAGAAGATCAGCCAGATGGCGGACGAAATGGATTCCGCTTCCAAGGACGTTACGGAAAGCGATACCAAGATGCAGCAGATGCTGGCGGCGATGAAGGAAATTGAAACGGCTTCAAACGAAATCGGCAAAATCATCAAGGTAATCGACAATATCGCCTTCCAGACCAATATTCTGGCTTTGAACGCCGCGGTGGAAGCCGCGAGGGCAGGCGAAGCCGGAAAAGGGTTTGCCGTTGTCGCGGACGAGGTCCGCAATCTGGCGGGTAAATCGGCGGACGCGGCGAAGCAGACGACCGCTCTGATCAAGAATTCCATCGCCAAGGTAAAGGAAGGGCTGTCGCTGTCCGATTCCACGGCCCAGTCCCTCACGAGCATCACCAAAAAAGTGAACGAGATCAATCAGACCATCCAGAGCATCGAGAATACGTCGAACGCGCAGTCCACTTCCATCGCGCAGATTACGGACGGAGTCGGGCAGGTTTCGGCGGTCATTCAGACCAATTCGGCCACGGCGGAAGAAAGCGCGGCCGCGAGCGAGGAACTTTCCGCTCAGGCGGACGTATTAAAAAAGGCGGTTTCCTGGGTCAAATTGCGGGAGAGCTCCGCACAGGCCTGAGGCCGTTGTCCCGCTTTGCCTCATCGGTCAAGGACGGGCTAACGCCCCAAGAACAAAGAAATTCACGACAAGCTCCGCCACAATGGATTTACCGTCCATGGGGCGGAGCTTTTCAAAAAGCGCCGGATAAAAATCCCGTTAATGCGTCTCCGGAGCCGTATGATCGTTCTCCACAAACTGGATGGAAACACCGTTCGGGTCCTTTACAAAGAAGAAAGAGCACCCCGGCACTTTCGTTGGCCCGCCAAAAGCGGGAATCTGCTTGGATTGAACCAGCGCAAGCGTGTCCGCAAGCGATTTTACTTCAAAACCGAGCGAAATTCCTTCTTTTGGTGCGCCCGCGGGACCACTGTTTTGCAGCAGCTCAATTTTGAAGCCGTTGCCGTCCTTTAAAAAAGCGATTTTTGTACCGGGAAACGGCGAAAAGCGCCGCGCTACGGACAACCCGAGAATCTCTGTGTAGAAATTGACGGACTCGTCCAGCTTTTCCGTCGTAATGGTGGACCAGCAACAATTCATATTTTCTGTCTCCCTTTCAACAATCACAAAGTTCCTGCCGGCACTGAAAAAGGATGCCTGCAAAAACAGGTTAGCATTTTCCGCCGCTTTTTTCAAGCAAAACAACCGCAACGGTTTTCCCGCTTCTTCGTTTCCCACGGTCCCGCCGCGGCACAAAAAATCCTTTTTTTGAAGAACTTCTTTAAAGTTTCTCATCGGTGAGATATAATAATAGAAAGTATCAAGCAGAAAGAGGGCGGAAATCCGTTGGCTGCAAAATATACCGTAGCGCTTTCCAAAATAATCAAGGAGCTTTCGCTGAAAACCGTCAGTATGCCTGTCGACCCGGACACCATTCTGGTTTCTTCCATGGACGTGAACCGGCCGGGCTTGGAACTGAACGGATTTTATGATTATTACGACACCAGCCGCATCATCATTTTCGGCAACGCGGAGACGGCGTTTTTGAATTCGATCTCCCCTGAAAAAAGGTCGGAGGTGCTGAACAGCATTTTTTCAAAAAAGCCGCCCGCCGCCATCGTTGCGAGAAATCTGCAGCCGGTGCGGGAACTGATCGAGGCCACAAAAAAGAACGGCGTTCCCCTGCTGAGCACGCCGGAAACGACGTCGGGGCTCGTCGCGCGGTTAGTCTCTTTCATGAACGTGGAGCTGGCGCCGAGGATCACCCGGCACGGGGTCCTGGTGGAAGTGTACGGCGAAGGAATCCTGCTGGTCGGCGACAGCGGCGTCGGAAAAAGCGAGACCGCCATCGAGCTCATCAAACGCGGCCACCGGCTGATTGCGGACGATGCCGTCGTCATCCGGCGCGTTTCGGCAATCTCGCTGGTCGGTGAAGCGCCGGACAACATCAAACATTTTATCGAGCTGCGCGGCATAGGGATTATCAACGCGCGCAGGATTTTCGGCATGGGCGCCGTAAAAATGACCGAGAAAATCGACATGGTCATCGACCTGGAGATCTGGGATAACCAGAAGACGTACGACCGTATGGGGCTCGACAGCGAATACACGGAAATTCTGGGGATCAGGGTTCCCGTTCTGACCATCCCCGTAAAACCCGGGCGCAACCTGGCCGTTATTATTGAAGTGGCCGCCATGAACAACCGCCAGAAAAAAATGGGTTACAACGCCGCGCAGGAGCTTTTAAAAAATCTCGGCATGGATCTTTCCGACATGCAGAAAACCGAGAGGGAAACCAAACTGGATTTTTAACCGGAAAAGGCGAATCCATTCCGAACGGAGACAGAAATGAAATTCATCGCAGATACCCATATGCACACAGTCGCTTCCACACACGCTTACAGCACGCTCCGGGAAATGGTTCACGCCGCGGCGGAGAAAAGACTTTATGCCGTGGCAATCACCGACCACGGGCCTGAAATGCCGGGCGCGCCGGGCAAATGGTATTTTGAAAACCTGAAGGTGATCCCCCGCCGCCTGGAAGGCGTCTTGGTCCTCCGCGGCGAAGAGGCCGACGTCGTCGACTGGGACGGCAGTACCGACCTGCTCGACACCGACCTGGAAATTCTGGACTGGGTGGTCGCTTCCATGCATCGCCCCGTTTTGAAGGAAAAGCACCCGACCGTAGAGAATGTGACCAACGCCTGGCTGCATGTTGCAAAGGACCCCCGCGTCAATGTCATCGGGCACAGCGGAACGGCGGAGTTCGTCTACGACTATGAAACGGTTATCCCGGAATTCGGCCGGAACGGAAAACTGGTGGAATTGAATGAAAGCACATTCCTTGGACGGCAGGCGTCGATCCCAAACTGTACGAAGATCATGAAACTGTGCAAAAAGCACCGCGTGCCGGTCATCGTGAACACGGATTCCCATTTTTCCACCCAGGTAGGCTGTTTTGAGCACAGCCGGAAACTGCTGGAAGAACTGGATTTTCCGGAAGAGCTCGTGGTAAATTCCAGCGTGGAACGTTTTCAGTCCTATCTCAGGCAATATACCAGCGTATTCCGCACTCTATAAATACAACCGGAGGCCGTCATGAATCAAATTCAGAAACTCGGCAACCTTGCCGAATCGCTCGGATGTGAGGTCCGGTATCAGGAGCCTATGAGCCTTCACACGACGTTCCGCATCGGCGGGCCCGCCGATGTGTTTCTCACCGTGGGCAGCACCCCGGCCTTGCAGAAAATCTGCCGCAGGGCTTCCGAGCTTGGAATTCCGATCTTCCCTCTCGGCAACGGATCGAACCTGCTGGTTTCCGACGCGGGAATCCGCGGAGCGGTCGTCACGCTTGACGGCGACTTCAAAAAAATCGCGCTCTGTTCGGGCACGTCCATCCAATGCGGTTCCGGCGCATCCCTCGCGTCCGTCTGCAACTTTGCAAAAGGCCATGCCTTGACGGGGCTCGAATTCGCATGGGGAATCCCGGGCTCGGCCGGCGGGGCCGCTTTCATGAACGCGGGGGCTTATGAACACTGCGTGTCCGAAGTGATTTCTTCCTGCTCGCATGTCACGGCGACCGGCAACGCGGGCATCCTGAAAAAGGACGATCTGGACTTTGGCTACCGCCACAGCGCTTACTCTTCCGGCGGATCCCTCATCACGTCCATCCGCCTGAAGCTGAAGCGGGGAAACGAAAACGAGATCTCCGCCCGCATGGAAGATCTGTACGCAAGGCGGAAAGCAAAGCAGCCCTTGGAGCTGCCGAGCGCCGGCAGCGTCTTTAAACGCCCGGAAGGGCACTTTGCGGGCGCACTGATCCAGCAATGCGGCCTGAAAGGGACGCGCGTCGGCGGCGCGGCAGTCAGCGAGAAACACGCCGGGTTTATCGTAAACCTCGGCGGGGCAACCTGTGCGGATGTGCGGAAACTGATTGAAACGATCCAGGAAACCGTTCTCCGGCAGACCGGAGTTCGGCTCGAATGTGAAGTGAAGGCGGTCGGCTGAAGTTGGAGGCATTATGGAATTTTTAATCGTTACCGGCCTTTCCGGAGCCGGAAAAACAAGAGCGATCAACGCGCTGGAGGATATCGGGTTTTTCTGCGCGGACAATATCCCGCCGAAGCTGATCGAAACCTTTTACGAGCTTTCCCAGCAGGCGAAGGGGGCTCTTTCCCATGTGGCCGTCGTAACCGACATCCGCGGCGGGGACATGTTCTCTTCCCTGTTTGAAACGCTCGACACGATGAAAAAAGAGCACAAGGAATACAAAATCCTGTTTCTCGACGCCAACGACTACGTCCTGGTCAACCGCTTCAAGGAAACGCGCCGAAAGCATCCTCTGGCGGACAACTGCCTGGGTTCCCTGACCCAGGCGGTGAAGCTGGAACGCGGTGTCCTCCGCCCGGTTAAGGAACGTTCCGACTATGTCATTGACACATCCTACCTCTCCCCCGCCCAGCTGAAGGAACGCATCTCCAGCCTGTTCCTGGGCGACGCCTCCGACGCCCTGAAAATCCACTGCCTCTCGTTCGGGTTCAAGTTCGGCCTGCCGACGGAAGCCGACCTCGTTTTCGACGTGCGCTGCCTGCCCAACCCGTTTTATGTGGAAAGCCTCAAACACCTGACGGGCCTGGACAAACCGGTTCAGGATTACGTGATGAAATCGGACGAGACGAAAGGGTTCGTCAAGCGGCTGTTCGACCTGATCGACTATATGATTCCCCTTTACTGCAACGAGGGGAAGAGCCAGCTGGTCATCGCAATCGGCTGCACGGGCGGGCATCACCGCTCCGTCACCCTCGCCCAGCTTTTATACGACCATCTGCTGGAACAGGATCTGCGCGCGAGCGTCAACCACCGGGACATTCAGAAAAAATAGCGGGGGGTCTGCAATGTCTTTTTCATCCGATACGAAAAACGAACTGTGTAAAATCGTGCCGCAGCAGTGCTGCCGCAAGGCGGAGTGCTACGGCCTGCTTTTGTTCGGGCGAAACTTCTCCCCCGCCTGCGTTTCCCTGACGACGGAGCACCTCGGCGCGGCGCGGCGGGCCGCACGGTTCGCTGCGGAAGTTACCGGAGCCATCATGGACGTCTCCACTCTGGAGCTTCATAAAAGGACCGGAGCGGCGGCCTATACCGTTTCGTCCGCGGGGGCGGAGCAGGCCGGCAGGGTCCTTCAAAGCCTCGGCCACAGCGGGCGCGAGATCAGCCTGCGGATCAACCGGGCAAACCTGGAAAACGACTGCTGCGGCGCCGCTTTTTTAAGGGGTGCGTTTCTGGCCTGCGGAACGGTGACGGCGCCGGAGCGGGAATATCATCTGGAATTTTCCGTCCCCTATATGAATCTGGCCAGGGACCTGGTCGCGCTGATCCGCGACAATCTGGAGCTGGAGCTCGGCCCGCGGATTTCCCGCCGGAAGGGCGCGTTCGTCGTCTATATCAAGGGCGGCGGGCGGGTCGCGGATTTTCTGACGTTTCTCGGCGCGCCGAACGCGGCGATGAGCCTGATGCAGGTCCGCATGCTGAAAGAGCTGCGCAACAACGTCAACCGCCAGACAAATTTCGAGACTGCGAATATTGAGAAAACCGCTTCCGCGGCGGCCCAGGAGGTTCTGGCGATCGAAAGGATCCAAAAGCTCAAAGGCCTTTCCGCGCTGCCGGAAAACCTGCGGGAACTGGCGTCCCTGCGCCTGCGGTACCCGGAAATGTCCCTGCGGGAGCTCGGGCTCCACCTTTCCCCGCCGCTCAGCCGGTCCGGCGTGCATCACCGGCTTCAGCGGATGATCGAATTTGCAGAAAATCTGCGCTGAACGGGGTGAATTGATTTGAAAGTCCCTGATATCGGGCAAGGATTAAAAAATGTACTCTTTCAGCACGGGGCGTCTCTGGTGGGGTTCGGCGATTTGTCGAATCTTGTTTCCGATGGTCAAACGTACGGGGTGTCCGTCGCAATCGCCGTTCCGGCCGCAGTAATCCGCTCCATCGAATACGGCCCTACCCCGGAGTATTATCATGAATATTACCGCATCAACGATCTTCTGGACGATGCGGTCACTGCGGGCGCGGAGTATCTGCGGCAAAACGGCTGCGAGGCAAAAGCCATGACGTGCGGCTCCGTCGTGGAATCGGACGATCACCGCACCGCGCTCCCCTATAAAACGGTCGCAACCCGCGCCGGGATCGGCTGGATCGGAAAATGCGCCCTTCTGGTCACAAAAGAATACGGTTCGGCGGTACGTCTTTCCGCCCTCGTCACCAATGCACCGCTGGCATGTGCCAAACCGATTGACGAATCTTTCTGCGGAAGCTGCACGGCCTGCGCCGCCGCGTGCCCGGGCAAAGCCGTTTCCGGGAAGCTCTGGAATAAGGATATGGACCGCGAGGAGTTTTTTCACGCGGCGGACTGCAGAAAGGCAGCCCGGATGCTGGCAAAAGAAAAGCTGAACAAGGAAATCACTCTGTGCGGAAAATGTGTGTTTGTATGCCCTTATACGCAGAAATACATAGCTGAATAGAGCCGCTTCCCGCATGGAGAGCGATTCTGTCGAAAGGAGTGAGCGGTTATTTTTGTCCATCTTCATGTGCACAGCGAATACAGTCTGCTGGACGGTGCCTGCCGCATCCATCAGCTTGTGAATACCGCGGCCGAACGCGGCGCGCCCGCCGTGGCAGTCACCGACCACGGGGTGATGTACGGGGCCGTGGATTTTTACAAAGCCGCCAAGGCGCGCGGAATCAAGCCGATCATCGGCTGCGAGGTCTATGTGGCGCAGCGCACGCGCTTTGACCGGGTCCATGAGCTCGACTCGGAAAACCGTCACCTCGTTCTGCTGTGTGAAAACCAGACGGGTTACCAGAACCTGATCGCGATGGTGTCAAAGTCCTGGACGGAAGGCTTTTATTTTAAGCCGCGCGTCGATTTTGAACTTTTGGAGCAGTACCACGACGGATTGATCGCGCTTTCCGCCTGCCTTGCCGGCGAAGTTGCGCGCAACCTGACCGCCGGGGACTACGAGGGGGCCAAGGCCGCGGCTCTGCGCTACGACAAAATCTTCGGCAGGGGCAATTTTTATCTGGAACTGCAGGATCACGGCCTTCGGGAGCAGAAACGGATCAATCCTTCCATCATCCGGATTTCCCGGGAAACGGGCATCCCGCTCGTCGTGACGAACGACTGTCACTACATCCGCCCGGAAGACAGCGCAATGCACCGGATTCTGCTGTGCATCCAGACCAACCATACCGTGGAGGACAAGGACGGGATGGAGTTCGGCAGCGACCAGTTCTATTTCAAAACGGAAGAAGAGATGCGCTCGCTGTTCCCGCAGGTTCCCGAGGCAGCCGACAATACCGTGAAAATTGCGGAACGCTGTCATGTGGAATTTGAATTCGGCAAAACCAAACTGCCGCGTTTCGACACGCCGAACGGGCAGGACAATGTCGCTTATTTTCGCGAAAGATGCTACGAAGGGCTGCGCCGACGGTATGGGGAACACCCCGACAAGTCCATCTGCAACCGGCTGGAATACGAGCTGGCCACCATTGAAAAAATGGGCTATGTCAATTACTACCTGATTGTCCACGATTTTGTGCGCCACGCGAAGGAAGTCGGCATCCCCGTCGGGCCGGGCAGAGGTTCCGGCGCGGGAAGCCTCGCGGCGTACTGCATCGGCATTACGGGCATCGACCCCATCCGGTATAACCTTCTGTTCGAGCGCTTTCTGAACCCGGAGCGCGTCAGCATGCCGGACTTCGACATCGATTTCGCCGACGAGCGCAGGCCGGAAATGATCGATTACGTGGTGCAGAAATACGGTGTCGACCATGTGGCGCAGATCGTCACGTTCGGCACGATGGCCGCCCGCGGCTCCATCCGCGACGTCGGACGCGCCATGGCGATCCCCTACGCCAAAGTGGACGAAGTTGCAAAGCTGGTTCCCATGGAGCCGAACATCACGCTCGACAAGGCTCTGGAAGCCTCCGGCGAACTGAAGCAGCGCTACGACACCGACCCCCAGCTTCATCAGCTGATCGACATGGCCCGCCAGCTGGAAGGAATGCCGCGGAATGCGTCCACGCACGCCGCCGGTGTGGTCATTACGGACAAGCCGGTCGCGGAGTATGTTCCGCTCGCGAAAAACGGCGATTCTGTCGTCACCCAGTACACCATGACGGCTCTGGAAGAGCTCGGCCTGCTGAAAATGGACTTTCTCGGCCTGCGGAATCTTTCCGTCATCCGCAACGCGCAGGACATGGTTCAAAAAAAAGAGCCCGGTTTTACCATCGAAAAGATTCCCATGGACGACCGGCAGGTTTTTTCGATGCTGGCTTCCGGCGCCACGGACGGCGTGTTCCAGTTTGAATCCGGCGGAATGCGGAGCGTGATCATGCAGCTGCGGCCGGAGAGCATCGAAGATCTGATCGCCGTAATATCCCTGTACCGCCCCGGGCCGATGGAGTCCATCCCCCGTTACCTGGAAAACCGCCGCAACCCGTCCAAAGTGACCTATCGTCATCCGCTGCTCAAAAACATTCTCAGCGTAACGAACGGCTGCATCGTCTACCAGGAACAGGTTATGCAGATCTTCCGGACCCTCGCCGGCTACTCCCTCGGCCGGGCGGACATCGTCCGCAGGGCGATGAGCAAAAAGAAAAAAGACGTCATGGCGCGCGAAAAAGAGATTTTCCTCCACGGCCTGACGAACGAAAAGGGCGAAGTGGAAGTGGAAGGCTGTGTCCGCCGCGGCGTGGACGAGCGGACGGCGGAAGCCATCTATGCCGAAATGGCGGGCTTCGCCTCCTATGCGTTCAACAAATCGCACGCCGCGGCCTACGCCGTCGTAAGCTACGAAACGGCATGGCTCAAATGCCATTACCCCCGCGAATACATGGCCGCCCTGCTGACCAGCGTGCTGGACAACACCAACAAGCTTTCCACCTATATGGCGGAATGCATGCGTCTCGGAATCCGCGTGCTGCCGCCCCACATCAACGAAAGCGGCAGCGGTTTCACCGTCTCCGGGAAAGATATCCGGTTCGGCCTGCTCGCCGTCCGGAACCTCGGGAAAGGATTCATCGACGCGCTTGTCGGCGACCGGGAAAAGAACGGCCCGTTCCGTTCCTATTTTGATTTCTGCAAACGCATGTACGAAGGACTGAACCGCCGCGCTCTGGAAAGTCTCGTGAAATGCGGAGCGCTGGACAGCCTCGGCCTGAACCGGAGACAGATGCTGAACAGCGCGGAAGCCGTTCTGGACGACCTTGCGGAAGACAAAAAGCAAAATGTGGAAGGCCAGATCGGCTTTTTCGACAATGCCGAAAAAACAGGACGTGAAGAATTCCGCATCGCTCCCATGCCGGACCTCAGCGCCTCGGACAAGCTCGACATGGAAAAGGAAGTCACCGGCATGTACCTCTCCGGACACCCGATGGCAGCCTACGTGAACCTTTACGACTCCCTTCACGCCGTGCGGATCGGCGATATTCTGGAAGATGTAAAGGAGCAGGCCGGCCGTCTGCGCGACGGTGATTCCGTCACCGTTCTCGGGATCATCACCAAAGTCCGTCTGAAAGTGACAAAAAGCAACAGCACCATGGCCTTCGTAACGCTGGAGGACCTTTTCGGCTCCATCCAGATGCTGGTTTTCCCGAAAACCCTGACGGAAAATGCGGAGCAGATCACCGAAGGGAAAATCGTAAAGGCTTCCGCCCGCATCAGCATGCGGGACGAAACGGATGCGGAATTGATCTGCCAGACAATCACGGCCGCCCCTTCTCCCGGCGGCGGCCCGAAAAAACAAAAGCGCCCCGCCAAAAGGCCCGGACTGTACCTGAAAGTCGTTGGACGGGACGATCCGCTCTACCGGAAAGCGATGAAATACATTGCCATCTTTGACGGCCCCACGCCTCTCTACGTCTATTTTTCAGACAGCAGAAAGCTGATGCGGGCGCCGGTTTCCATGCGCGTCAGCGTCAACAATGTGCTGATGCGGGCGCTAAAAAGACTCCTCGGGGACAAAAATGTCGTGCTGGTCGACAATTTGCAACAATAATCTATATACCGGATAAGATAATCCATATATTTCATCTGCCACTTTTCCGTATTTTCGATTATAATAAGAATGATAATGTCCTCATGTGAAATGGAAACGGCCGTAGCCGGAAAAGGAAGAAAAAACGGTGTTTATGGAACCATTCCGCATGAACGAGCGAATCAATGGAGGGTAAAAGATATGGCTACCAAAGCAATTGGAGTTTTGACCAGCGGCGGCGATGCGCCCGGCATGAATGCCGCAGTCCGTGCTGTCGTGCGGGCCGGTCTTTCCTACGGAATGCGCGTGATGGGAATCCAAAGGGGTTACAACGGTCTGCTGAACGGCGAAGTCGTTGAAATGAACCTGCGTTCCGTTTCCGATATCATCCACCGCGGCGGGACTGTTCTCTATACGGCCCGCAGCCCCGAATTCAATACCCCCGCCGGCGTCCAGAAGGCCGCAGACAAATGCCACGAAATCGGCATCGACGGCGTCGTTGTCATTGGGGGCGACGGTTCGTTCCGCGGCGCGAGGGACCTTACCGGCGCCGGCATTCCTTGCATCGGCGTACCGGGAACCATCGACAACGATATTGCTTCCAGCGAATACACCATCGGCTTTGACACGGCGATGAACACAGCCGTCCAGATGGTGGACCGTCTCCGCGATACCATGGAGTCCCACGACCGCTGCAGCGTGGTGCAGGTTATGGGCCGTCGCTGCGGTGACATTGCTCTGCAGACCGGCATCGCCGTCGGCGCGACCAGCATTCTCGTCCCGGAAGTTCCGTTCGACTTCCAGAAAGACATTGTCGACCGGATGACCTTTACACAGAAGACCGGCAAAAAACATTTCATCATCATCGTTGCCGAAGGCGTTGGCGGTGTTGAAAAACTGGCCAAGAATATTGAAGAAGCCACCGGAATCGAAACGCGGGCAACCATTCTCGGACACGTCCAGCGCGGCGGCTCCCCCACTTTGCGCGACCGCGTCGTCGGAAGCCGGATGGGCGCCGTGGCGGCAAAACTCCTGCACGAAGAAAAAAGCAACCGTGTCGTGGTCATGCGCGGCGGAAAGATCACCGACCTCGACATCACGGAAGCTTTAAACATGAAGCGCGTGTTCGACAAAGACCTGTACGACATTGCTCTGCGGATTTCCATTTGATTGCTGCAAAAAACATGGCGGCGCTTCAAAGCGCCGCCGTTCTCTTTTTTCCAGAAATTCATCGGATGGAGCCCGCCCTTTGGATCAATTGCAACAATTTACTTTCCTCAGCGACGCGAAATTTGTTTGCTTCAAAAACCAATTTCTTTTTTATAATTATATTTTGCACTTAATCATGTAGAATACAAAAACAATGGAACAAATTTATCGCAATGCGGAAAGGAGAGGTTCGGGTGACGGAATTCATTTTTGGTAACAAAAAATGGCTGATCCTTTCGGTTTCTTTTCTGCTCTGCGCTTTTCTCCTGTTTTTGGCCGGATTCTACATGTTCAACCGGTGGAAAGAAGATTATGTCCGCTATACTCCGGATCAGGTCACGGATAAAATTATCAGCGACCTGAAAGACACCGATTTTGTCAAAGTGGATAAAAGCCAAATTTCAAAGCATTACGACATACCGGACGGAACCATCTCCGATTTTTCCCTCTACATGAGCAAATCCTCGGAAAGCGCTTCCGAGCTGGCCTGCTTTCTGCTGACCGACCAATCGGCTTTCGACCGGCTGCAGACTTCCGTCAACGCACACATCAGCACCAAGGCGGCCGGGTTTAAAAGTCTGAACCCAACGCAGTACAACCAGCTGAAAGATTTTCTTCTCATCCGTCACGGCCGGTATGTTTTGGTTGCCGTGGGAAGCGACATCGCCGCAGAGGAAAAGACATTTCAAAGTCTGATGGCTTAGAATGTCCTCATCTTTTGACGGTTGCGCTCGGCCTAGACACGGCAGAAACGGCCTCCGCACCCCAAAACAGAGCGCTTCGGGCTTGACAGATCGGGATAAAAAAGATATAATGCTGTTTGTCTTAAAGAAGATTTAGGGGTATAGCTCAGCTGGTAGAGCAGCGGTCTCCAAAACCGCGTGCCGAGGGTTCAAATCCTTCTGCCCCTGCCAAACAATGACTTGGAATCCGCGAGGAATACGGATTCTGAGTTTTTTTATGGGCTTTGATCTCCTATGCCGGGAGTTCGGCCGAAGGCGGCGCCGCTTCTCTCCCACGCCGTCAGGAGAATGAAAAGCAAAGGCGAATGCATATGCAGACCATCGACGAAGCGCTGAACAAACTGAAAATTTCGAAATTCCGGGCCGGTTTCGCCCTAAAAGAAAAGGATAAGGCTTACGTGCGGGAAAAGGGCATGGATACCATTCGCCGCCACGCGCAGGACTTCATCCGTCAGCGGCTGGCACCGGCCGTTATTCCCAACGACGGGAAACAGACGCCGATGCACGGTCATCCGGTCTTTATCGCGCAGCACGCCTGCGCCTGTTGCTGCCGGGGATGCCTCAACAAGTGGTATCGCGTCCCGAAGGGATCCGAGCTGAATGAACGGCAGCAGGAAAAAATCGTAAATCTGCTGATGGCGTGGATCCAATATCAAATGCAGGGGAAATAGTATTTTCTTTTTTATTCGCAACGGGATTCGATTTTTACCGCCAAAACGATAAAAGCCCATGAGCATACTTGCAAGACACGCTCGTCATGAGTTATAATCGTTATGAAAAGAAAAGCAGGGACCTTTCCCTGGACTGGTTCGAGAACCTCCCAGTATAAAAAACTAAGGAATGATGTGCGCGAGCAGTTTAGCCATGTCCTTAGCAGGGACATGGCTTTTTTATTTTGCGACGGCGTGAAGCCCTGTACGGATTTCCCCGGATTATACTGAAATTCTTTCAAAAGCCCAAAAGGGTACCCGCAAGGAAAAGGAGCATGAACTTTGGAAAAAAAGAAAATCATTCTGGACTACGATCCCGGAATCGACGATGCTTTGGCGCTGATGCTGGCGTTGTCCTCTCCGGAACTGCACATTTGCGGAATCACCACCGTCTGCGGAAACGTACCGGCCGAATTGGGGGCGGACAATGTTCTTCGCGTTCTTCAGTTCATGAACCGGCCGGACATTCCGGTCTACTGCGGGGCTGAAAAGCCTCTGGTACGCAGATACATCAGCGCTCAGGATACCCACGGTGAGGACGGCCTGGGCGAAAGCGGAATTCCACCGGCAGAGGGTGTTTCCTGGCATTCCGGCGCCGTCGACTTCATCTTGGACACCCTGTGTCAGACAGAAGCACTTACGATTGTCGCCCTTGGACCGTTGACCAATCTTGCATTGGCCCTGCGAAAAAAACAAAATGCCTTTCAAAATCTGGGCCGCCTGGTTTCCATGGGCGGAAATTTCAGGAGTTACGGCAACTGCTCCCCCGTGGCGGAATACAACTACTGGTGCGACCCGGACGCCGCCGGCGAGGTCTTTGCGAATCTGGGGAAACCGATCCATATGGTCGGCCTCGACGTCACCCGCAAGATCGTTCTGACACCAAATATTCTGGAATATATGCATGTTCTGAATCCGCATACGGCGGATTTTATTCGGAAAATCACCCGGTTCTACTGCGATTTTCATTGGAAGCAGGAGAAAATGATCGGCTGCGTGATCAACGACCCCCTGGCCGTGGCTTATACCGTCGACCCCGACATCTGCCATGGTTTCGACGCTTATACCGCTGTTGAAACCGGGGGCCTCTGCATGGGGCAATCCGTTGTGGATTCCATGAATTTCTGGCACAGGGACCCGAACAGCCATGTGCTCACCCAGACCGACCCGCTCGCCTTCATGACGATGTTTGTCTCCCGAGTTTTTCGCAAAGAATCCGCTTCGGTCCGGACGGTTCTGGCTAAAATTATGGCGGGTGGTGCCGTATCATGAAACGGAGTCCCACGGTAAAAATAACGGTTACCGCGTTCTGTACGGCAATCAACATCGTCGGCGCATCCATCGCCCTTGCCTTACGGCTTCCCATTTATCTGGACAGCATTGGGACCGTACTCAATTCCGTCCTGCTCGGGCCCGTTTTCGGGCTGACGACCGCCTGCCTGAGCAGTATTTTCAGCGGCATCACCTCTGACCCCTACGCTTTCTACTTTATGCCGGCAGGAATGATAACCGGCCTGCTTGCGGGGTTCCTGTCCCGCTCCGGCTGGTTCCGGAAGAAAAAATTTCTCCTGGGCGTTCTCTTTTTAACCGTGCCCGGAACCATCGTCAGCTCCTGCATCGCCGCGTTTTTGTTCGGGGGCGTAACCTCCTCCGGTTCCTCAATGCTGGTGCAGGTTCTGCACCGCGTTGGGCTCAGCATGGTGGCCAGTACCTTCCTGGTACAGATTCTGACGGATTATCTGGATCGGATCCTATCGGTCAGCATCGTCAGCATCGCGTCGTCGCGCCTGGGCGGCCGGTTCCGAAAACTGTTGAGCGGGGGAAAATCAAATGGAACGTTATAACCTGATCACGAAAAAAAATCCAAGGGAAATCGTACTGCTGAAAGGCCGCCCCTGTATCTGGGGAAAATGCTCCTTTTGCGATTATATCTCGGACAATTCGAACGATGAAGCGGAAATGGCAAACGTGAATTCCCAAGTTCTTTCCCGGGTAAGCGGCCGGACCGGCGTGCTGGAAGTTATCAATTCGGGCAGTTGTTTCGAGCTGCCGAAGAATACGCTTGTTCTGATTCGCCAAATCATCAAGGAGAAAAACATACGGCGGCTGTTTTTGGAAAGTCACTGGATTTACCGCCATCGGCTGCAAAAAATGCGGGAATTCATGGGCGTTCCCATTACCTTTAAAATCGGCGTCGAAACGTTTGATTATAATTTCCGGGAAAAGGTACTGAATAAGCACGCTCCCTTCCGCACACCGGAAGAAGTGGCGTCCTACTTTGATTCCCCCTGCATGATGGTCTGTATCAAAGGACAGACAAAAGAAATGATCGACCGTGACATCCGAATTTTGAAAAAATATTTTCGTTTGGGAACCGTCAACGTTTTCAATAACAATTCCACCGCGATTCGTCAGGACCCCAAACTGGCCGAGTGGTTTAAGGAAAAATACGCCTATCTCAATGAGGATCCCTCTCTTGAAATTTTATACCGAAATACCGACTTCGGAGTCGGGGACTAAATGCGCTGAAAACACAATTGAGATTTCTTTCCCCCGCCGTCCTGCCATGCACGCAGGGGGGCCGAAGCGCCAACCTGGTCCGTGAAGCGATCCGGAACAGCATGAAATCACCGCCCGCGGCATATCGGTGGATGTCAGATGTGAAAGGCCCGGAACAACCCGTATTTTATAAAGTCGATGATCCCCATAAAAAAAATTGCAATTCCGAGCAGGGCGGCGATCTGTCCGGGCTCGAGCGCGGGCACTATTCCGCCGGATACGCCGAGCAGTGCGAAACCGGTCATGGTTGCGAGGTTGATGAAAAGCAGCTTTCCGCCGGGCAGAGAGGACCAGAAATGCCGGCGTTCCCGAACCGACAGAATCCGGAACTGCGTATTGAAAACCAGGCTGAGCAGGACCAGCGTACAAAGCGCGCTGTAGGTCAGATGAAAGACGGAGATACCGACCCAGACAACGAACAAGTCTTCCAGCGCAAACAGGGCACCGAGGATCGTGGAAACGGAGACGATACTTTTCATTTTCCAGGAATTGGGCGATTCCGTTGAAACAACGCGGTCCGTCGCGATGGACATGGTCACGAAATCGTTCGCGAAAACCAGCAGCGACATGCCGAGGAGAGAGATGATCATATTGTGCATCCAAAAATAACCGGCCGTAAAAAGGACCACGACCTCAACGACCTTCGTGACTTTATTGATCACCCAGGTCAGCATCCGCTGGTACGTTTGGCGGCTTGTGCCGATCGTGTCAATTATTTCGCTTAAACCCGGTTTTGTCAGTACAACTCCGGCGGACGCCTTCGCGACATCCGTCGCGCTGCTGACCGCCGTGCCGAGCTCCGCCTGCTTCAAAGCCGGGGAATCGTTGACACCGTCTCCGGTCATGCCGACCATATGTCCCGCATTCTGCAACAGTTGAACAATTTGAAATTTGTCTTCCGGGTAGACCTCTGCAAATCCGTCGCTCTGGTCAATCCGGGCAATCTGCTCTTCCCGGTTTAAGCCCTTCCTCTCCCCTGCCCGGCGAATCCGGCTCCCGATGCCGACCTGCTCCGCGACTTCACGGGCGATTGCCTGGCTGTCCCCCGTCAGCAGGAAAGGCCGGATTCCAAGACTTTTGATCCTTTGGATCATCGCTTTGGAATCCCCGCGCGGCGGGTCGGAAAGCGCCAAAAGACCGGCCAGGTGAAAATTTTCGCCTTCCGCGGCATCGCTGACCGCTATGGCGATCGTCCGGCAGCCTCTTGCGGAAAACACGTTGGCGGCGTTTTCCGCTTCTTTCTCCGCCCGAGGGCTCAATGGACCGCAGAGCTTCCGAATGGCCGACGGCGCCCCCTTTGCAATGAGATAGTTCCGACGTTCCATTTCAACAACTGCTTCCGTCCGTTTTCTGGCCGGGTCGAACGGAAGATAGGAAAGCTGCCGGCACCCTTCCAGACGGATGCCGCGGGTTTCGGAATACCGTAAAACGGCCGTGTCGATGGCGTCCATCTCTTCTTCCCTGGATGCCAGCGCGGCCAGCTTCACGACCTGTTCCTCCCCATAAGGGGCAAGGGCTCTGCAATCCGACACTGCAAGCCGGTTCTGCGTAATGGTCCCGGTCTTATCAAAGCAAAAGACGTCGACGCAAGCAGCGTCCTCGATGGAATCCAGCCTTGTGACCAGCACCCCTTTTTTTGACAGGTCAAGCGCCCCGACGGCCTGCACAATCGTCATGACGGCCGGGAGCGCAACGGGTACCGCGCCGATCAAAAATACCGTGACCAGGGACAAGATGGAAAAGATGTCCCTGTGCAGATAAGCGGCGTAGCAGGAAACCACGATGGACGCCGCAACGCCCAGCGCCATCATGGACCGGACGATTCCGAACATAAGCTCCTGCTGTTTCGACTTCGGCCGGGCGATCTGCACAAGCGAAACGGTCTTCCCGAAATATGTGCGTATTCCCGTATTTACCACAATGCAGGAGGCTTCCCCCCGCCTGACGATCGAACCGGAACAGGCGACGTCGGATGAACGGGCGTCCTGCGGCAGAGACTCGCCGGTAAGGGACGAAGCATCCACGGAGATTTCTCCGTTCAGGACGAAGGCGTCGGCGGGAACCAAATCGCCGAGCTTCAATTTCAGAATATCTCCCGGTACGATCTCTTTCGCGTCTTTCAGGGTCCATTGGCCGTTCCGGAGAACCTTCGCCCGGATGTGCAGCCGCTTTTTCAGAAGTTCCACGGCCCTTTGTGAATTTTGCGACTGAAAAAAGCCGATGATGGCATTGACCGTCAGCAGAATAAAGATTAAAATGCTCTCCGTATTATGCCCCAGAAGGACGGTAAGCACCATCGCAAATTCGAGAAGCCAAGGCATGGGACCCCAGTACCGTTTCAAGAACACCAAGACCGGGTCCCTTTTCCGTTCTTTTATCTCATTCGGCCCGAAACGGCGGAGCCGCTCGGCGGCTTCCGCCTCGGAAAGGCCGTCCAAACCGCTGTTTAAAATTTCCATCGCTTTTTCCGGCGCCATACCCCGATATTCGTTGGTAGCCCGAGTCTGCAAATCCATTTTTTAAACCCTCGATGATTGTTGATTCGACCAGAAACCGACTGTCGTATTTTTATTATAGCGTTTGACTAATCATAAGTAAAATAATATAATCTTATTGAATACATATTAAAATAATTATAATGGAGATATGTGGAAATGACCCTTCGGCACATGCAGATTTTTACAACCGTCTGCGACTCCAACAGCGTGACGGCGGCTGCGGAAACGCTCGGGGTTGCACAGCCCGCCGTCAGTCTTGCCATAAAAGAACTGGAAGATTTCTATGGCGTCCGGCTTTTCGACAGAATATCGCATAAATTGTATCTTACGGAACAGGGAGAGGAACTGCTGCGGTATTCCCGCCAAATCATCTCTTTGTTTGACGCCGCGGAGTGCAGCATCAAAAACTGGGATTCCTTCGGATTGCTGCGGGTCGGTTCCAGCGTCACGGTCGGGACATGCCTGATGCCGGGTTATGTGAAGCGGTTCCATTCCATGTACCCCAAAATAAAGGTTCAGGTGGCAATCGACAATTCGGCGGTTATCGAAAAAAAGGTTCTGGAAAATCGGCTGGATTTCGCCCTGATAGAAGGAATCGTCCATTCCGACCGCATAATCGCGCAAAAATTTTTAAGGGATGAACTCGTTTTGGTCTGCGGAGCAAACAGCGCCTTTTCAAAAAAAACAGAGGTGTCACCCGACGAGCTGACCGGCCTGCCGTTCCTTTTAAGGGAAAAGGGCAGCGGAACCAGGGAGCTTTTCGACAGCACCCTGCTGAGCAAAGGGATCGCCGTTACTCCGGAATGGGAAAGCATCAGTACGGAAGCGATCATTCAAGCGGTATCCTGCGGCCTGGGGGTTTCCGTCCTTCCGTTCCGGCTGGTGGAACAGGAGCTTGCCCGGAAAAGTCTGAACACAATGGAAATCCGGGGGCTGGACTTTAAGAGATATTTTTCCGTAATTTATCATAAGGACAAGCACCTTTCCAAATCCGCTTCGGCGTTCCTGAGAATGATCCGCCAAAAGAGGAACTTATGATAAAATACTGAAGAAAGCACTTGGAACATTGAAATTTTGGGAGAGGATATCACGATGAAAAAAGAAGAGAAAAGGATGCCGGCCGGATGTTCTCACTGTAAAAACGGTATCTGGTGCACAAAGACTGTCCCTCTGTTCGGTTCGCTGCCGGAGGACGTGCAGGAAAGCCTGATCGAGCATTCCATACAGACGACCAAAGCAAAAGGCAGCCCTCTGTTCCGGGTCGGCGAGAAAGTGGACTCTGTTCTGATCATCCGCACGGGAAAGATTAAGCTCTGTAAATACGATGCCGACGGGAACGAGTACATTCTCGATATCATTCACGACGGAGACGCCATCTGGGAAAATCTTTTTCTGGAAAATGCCGTTTTTCCGTATTCGGCGGTCTGCCTGTCCAAAGTGGACCTGTGCGAGATCCGGAAGAGTGAATTTATCCAGCTTCTCGCAGACCGCCCGGGGATCGCGATGAATCTGATTTCCCTTCTCTCTCTTCGGTTAAAGGACTCCAATGAAAAGGCGCTGCTGCTCTCCATCCGCGACCCGAAGATGCGGCTGGCAGGATTTCTGCTGGACCGGGACATTCGGTGCGTCGGGCCGGAAATTGAGCTGAAGCTGGATGATATTGCCGCCAGCATCGGCCTGCGCCCGGAAACGGTCAGCCGAAACCTGAGCCGGTTTGAAAAAGAGCATCTCATCAAAAGGATCGGTCAGGGGAAGATTCTGGTCACGGACCGCGGCGGGCTGAAGAAAATTTATGAAGTTCGTCCGTGAGGCGCGGGCGGCAGGCTCTCCCGGTCTGCCGTTGAAAACTTGATCCCGATCAAAGAAAAAGCGCGGAAACGGGAGTATGCTGAGAGTACCGGAAGGGAGGAAACCATATGATCCGAGGAGCAATTCATTCCACAGAATCCTTCGGTTCCGTCGACGGCCCGGGGGTCCGGTTCCTGATCTTCTTGAAAGGGTGCCGGATGCGCTGCCGCTACTGCCACAACGTGGACACGTGGGATCCCTATTCCAACGATCTGCGCACGGCGGACGAGCTGCTGGATCAGGCGGAGCGATACCGAAGCTATTGGGGAAAAGAAGGCGGCGTTACGGTCAGCGGCGGGGAGCCTCTTTTGCAGATCGATTTTCTTCTCGAGCTGTTTCGGAAGGCCAAAGCGCGTGGGATCAACACCGCAATCGACACGGCCGGCCAGCCCTTTACGAGAAAGGAACCGTTTTTTTCAAAATTTCAGGAACTGATGCGGTACACGGATCTTCTCTTAATGGACATCAAGCATATTGATCCCGTGGAGCACAGAAAGCTGACCGGTCAGCCGAACGATAACATTCTCGATATGTTTTGCTTTCTGTCAAAGATCGGCAGGCCCGTCTGGATCCGGTATGTACTCGTCCCGGGGATCACCGACGATGACGGCTGCCTGAGGAAAACGCGGGATTTCATCGCCACGCTGAAAAACGTGAAGAAGATTGAAGTGCTTCCCTATCACTCCATGGGCGAATACAAATGGAAAGAGCTTGGCATTCCCTATTCTCTGGAAGGGGTAAAATCCCCCGCTGCGGAGCAGGTGAACCATGCCCAGCGGATTCTCCGCGGAAAATCCGACGGTGCATAAGTACAGAAAAACATTACATGGATTTCTTGATTACAGTCAAGGAATCGGCTAACTCTATCTGTTAAAATATAGTCAAAGTTACAGAAGAAAGACGCTCGCTGTTTGAAGGAAGGAGTCGTGCTATGAAACAGGAATGGAGAAGTTTTAAGGGTTCCCATTGGACGGATGATGTCAATGTGAGAGATTTCATTCAGAATAACTATACGCCCTATGACGGGGACCAGAGCTTTCTGGAAGGACCGACGGATGCGACGAACAAGCTCTGGGAAGAGGTTCAGAAACTGCAGAAGCAGGAAAGAGCAAAAGGCGGGGTATTGGACATGGAGACAAAGGTCGTCTCCGGCATCACCGCTTACGGGCCGGCCTATATTGACCGGAACCTTGAAAAAGTTGTGGGTCTGCAGACGGACCAGCCCCTGAAAAGGGCGTTCATGCCCTACGGCGGAATCAAGATGGCGGAGGAAGCCTGCACCACCTACGGCTATACGCCCGCCCCCGAACTGCACAAGATTTTCACGGAATACCACAAGACGCACAACCAGGCGGTTTTTGACGCGTATACTCCAGAAATGAAGAAGGCGCGCCACAATAAAATCATAACCGGCCTTCCGGATACCTACGGGCGCGGACGCATCGTCGGTGATTACCGCCGTATCGCTCTTTACGGGATCGACTACCTGACTGCAAAGAAGAAGGATGATTTTGCCAACTGCGGATCCGGCACTATGACGGACGATGTGATTCGTCAGAGAGAGGAACTCGCCGATCAGATCCGGGCTTTGCAGCAGATGAAGGAAATGGCGGCGGGATACGGCTTTGATATCTCGAAGCCGGCCGCCAACGCGAAAGAAGCCGTCCAGTGGCTGTACTTCGGATATCTGGCGGCGATCCGGAGCCAGAACGGCGCGGCGATGAGCGTCGGACGCGTGTCTACGTTCCTTGACATCTATATCGACCGCGACCTGAAGGAAGGGACGCTCGCCGAAAAGGGAGCGCAGGAGCTGATCGACCACCTGGTATTGAAGCTCAGGATGGTAAAGTTTGCCCGGATTCCTTCCTACAATCAGCTGTTCTCCGGCGACCCCGTATGGGCTACGCTGGAAACGGCAGGCCTCGGCGTGGACGGCCGCCACATGGTGACCAGGAACGACTATCGCTTTCTGCACACGCTTGAGAATATGGGACCCGCGCCGGAGCCGAACCTGACGGTCCTTTACTCTTCCCGGCTTCCGGAAAGCTATAAAAAGTACGCGGCCTCTATTTCCGTGAAGACCAGCTCGATTCAATACGAGAATGACGACGTGATGCGCCCGGTCTGGGGAGACGACTACAGCATCTGCTGCTGCGTGTCCGCGACACAGACCGGTAAAGAAATGCAGTTCTTCGGCGCGCGTGCAAATCTTGCCAAGTGCCTGCTGTATGCAATCAACGGCGGCGTGGACGAGAAGACCGGCCAGCAGGTCGGGCCCGCTTACAAGCCCGTCACCACCGCGGTCCTTGACTACGACGACGTGATGGCAAAGTACAACGTCATGCTGGACTGGCTGGCGGGGCTTTATGTCAATGTATTGAACCTGATTCAGTACATGCACGACAAGTACTACTATGAAGCGGCGGAGATGGCGCTGATCGACACCGACGTGAGAAGGACGTTTGCAACCGGCATCGCAGGATTTTCCCATGTGGTCGATTCGCTGTCCGCCGTCAAATACGCGAAGGTCACTCCCGTGCGCAATGAGAACGGCGTGGCCGTAGACTTCAAGATCGAGGGGGACTTTCCGCGCTACGGAAACGACGACGACCGCGCGGACTGCATCGCCGTATGGCTCTTGAAAACCTTTCTGAAAAAGATCCGAAAATATCATACCTACCGGAATTCGGAACCGACGACATCCATTCTTACGATTACATCCAATGTCGTTTACGGCAAGAATACCGGTACGCTTCCGGATGGAAGAGCGGCATGGACGCCGCTGTCCCCCGGTGCGAATCCGTCCTACGGCGCGGAAAAGGACGGGCTTCTCGCATCCCTGAATTCTGTTGCGAAACTGCCTTACGAGTACGCGCTGGACGGTATTTCCAACACGCAGACCATCAGCCCCGGCGCGCTTGGGCATACGGAAGAAGAGCAGAGCGGAACGCTTGTGCATGTCCTCGACGGATATTTTGACCGCGGCGCTCATCATCTTAACGTCAATGTATTCGGCACTGAGAAACTGAAGGACGCGATGGAACATCCTGAGAAACCGGAATATGCAAACTTCACGATCCGTGTATCGGGATACGCGGTAAAATTCATCGACCTGACAAGAGAGCAGCAGCTTGACGTCATCGCGAGGACCTGCCACGACAGAATGTAACCTGAAACAAAAGCATGATTCCGCCGCCGTTCGTTCACACGGGCGGCGGCTTTCTTTTCCGTACGGATAACGAAAATTTCTTTGCAACCGCCGCCCCATATGTTATACTGGAACTTGCCCGCATATATTTTTTATTTCAGCAGGAGGATGAGTCCATGAGCAATGAAATCGCCCAAACGATGGAAGAAGCCTACGAGCCGGAACAGGCGCAGGGGAAAAAATGGTCGGCGTTTGTCGAATCCGACGCCGTGAATTTCTTTACGGCCAACAAAATCGAGAAAATGACGATCGAGGACGGCAACGGAAACAAGGCAAAGCTTTCGAGGACAAAAGACGGCGGCATCAAGATCGATTCCACCTCGTCGATCATTCTCTGATTTGCCATTTCGAAGAGCGGAAGAAAAGACCGCCGGGTTGAAATCCGGCGGTCTTTTCTTGTAATTTCATCCTGCCGCTGCCAAAATGCCGTATCGAAAGGGCGCACACTACGCCCTAAAAGATCATTGCTATATTTTTACAAAAATAATTGGGTCTCATCCATCCATAATAAAAAGACGGGAAGTGAAAAGATGAAAAAAATGATAGCGGTTTTACTGGCCTTCTGTTTGTTGATGGCGCCAATATCCTGCGGCAAGGATTCTGCCGACGACGGCAGCTCCGACGCGGTGTCGGCGAAGGAATCGTCGGCAGTTGCCGCCAATGCGGATAAAAATGCCGCGTCACAGGTGAAAAAAGGAAGCGCGGTTTCTTCCGCGCCCCCGGCGGAGCTGGAAAATCTGGACAATGCCAAACAGGGCTGGGGGCAGGGAAAGCAGGTCGATCAGGAAAATCGCCCGGTATCCTGCACACAGTTCCAGAACAAGTATGGCAAATACAACGCCGTTTTCATCAAGGAAAATACCAAAAAAATCTATCTTACCTTTGACGAAGGATATGAAAACGGATATACTTCAAAAATACTGGATGCGTTAAAAGAAAAGAAAGTTCCCGCCGTGTTCTTCGTCACTTACGATTATGCGAAGAGAAACCGCGATCTTGTCCAGCGGATGATCGCGGAAGGGCATGTGGTCGGGAATCACAGTTATACGCATCCTTCCATGCCCACCCTAGACCTTTCCAAAGCATCCGGCGAAATTACAGACATGCATGAATATATCAAGGATAATTTCCATTACACGATGACTTTGTTCCGGCCGCCGATGGGAGAATTCTCGGAAAGGACGCTCGCGTTGGCAAAAAGCCTCGGATATCAATCGGTTTTCTGGAGCTTCGCTTACGTCGACTGGGACCCCCAAAAACAGATGGGAGCCGATAAAGCCTACAAAAAAGTAGTAAGCGGCCTGCATAACGGGGCAATTTACCTTCTTCATGCCGTTTCAAAAGATAACGCGGAGATATTGGGGCCTTTCGTTGACGAAGCCAGAAAACAGGGCTACGAGTTTGCAAAACTCTCTTGAAAGTTTGCACGGTCAGCCGCGGGACGGCCGGACGGGGATTTATTTCTTGAAATCATCGCCGGCATCCGCGGCGGCATGCAGGTAAAAAAGGCGGGATGAAAAATCATGGGACGGCTCCGGCCGGATCGGCAGGCCGAACTCCATCAGCACGTCTCCGGGACAGACCGTGCCGCGGTCCCCGTCGACGATGTAAGACCGGTCCGGGTTCAAGCCTTTGAGCTTCAGCCGTTTGGCTTCCCCGTTCGGACGGTTGAGAATGCAGTAATAAGCCGCAATAGCTTCCTCCCCACTTTCTGAAACGGTCATCCACGCGGCCTCCCCGCCGCCGAACGGGCTGAGGAGCCTCCAGAACGTCCCATACTCCAGCAGCTTCCGGTGCTCTTTGACAAAGGAAATCTGCCCGGCGATCTCCTGCCGTTCTTCCACCGTCAGAGCATTGAAATCCAGCTCATAGCCGAACACGCCGAACATTGCCACTTCCGCTCTCGTCTGAAGAGGCGTGACCCGGCCCACCTGCTGGTTCGGAACCGCCGAAACATGTGCGCTGATGCTGCTGACGGGATACGCCAGAGAGGTCCCGTACTGGATTTTCAAGCGCTCCACGGCGTCCGTGTCGTCGCTGCACCAGGCCTGCGGTGCATAGGCGAGCATGCCGGGGTCGAACCGGGCCCCGCCGCTGGCGCAGGATTCCAGAAGCAGCGCTGGAAAATCGGCCAGCAACTTTTTACAAAGGCGGTAAACACCCAGGATATAGGAATGAAAGACCTTCCCTTGTTCCCAGGGCTGTTTCGTGACGGAATAGCATTCGGTCAGATAGCGGTTCATGTCCCATTTCAGATAGGAAATATCGGCGTCTTTCAGCAGCGTATGCAGCATTTCATACACCGCATCCACCACTTCGGGGCGGGAGAAATCCAGCACATACTGGTGGCGGCTCGGGGAAATGCTGCGCTCCGGAACATGCAGGATCCAATCCGGGTGCGCCCGGTACAGGTTGCTGTCCGGATTCACCATTTCCGGCTCGACCCATAAGCCGAACTTCATCCCCATCGCGTTGATCTTCCGGGACAGCCCGCCGATGCCGTCCGGCAGCTTTTTCCGGTTCGCCGTCCAGTCGCCCAGACCGGCGCGGTCGCTGTTCCGTCCGCCGAACCAGCCGTCGTCCAGCACAAAGCATTCCACGCCGAGCTTCCGTGCGGTTTCCGCGAGCGCCAGGATGCTCTTCTCGTCAAAGGCAAACCCGGTGCTCTCCCAGTTGTTGATGACGATCGGCCTTTCCCTGTCCCGCCAGGGACCGCGCGCAAGGCGTCTGCCATACAGGCGGTGGAAAGCCTGGCTCATCCCGTTCAGTCCTTCCCGGGAGTAGACCAGAACGGCCTCCGGCGTCTGAAAGCGTTCCCCGGGCTGCAGGCGCCACGAGAAGCCGTTCGGGTGAATTCCGGCCAAAACGCGCGTCAGCCCGAAGGGGTCCATTTCCGCCTGCATGAGGAAATTTCCGCTGTAAATCAGGCTGCAGGCGTACACTTCCCCCGCAAACTCGTCGGCCCCGGGACGCTTGAACAGAAGAAAAGGGTTATATTCCGCGCTGCTGATGCCGCGCATGCTGCCGATACTTTGGATTCCCGGCGCCAGGCGCCGGACCGTCGGATATCTTTCTCTGCCCCATGCGCCGCACAGATACAGCATGTCGAAGTCCGCGTCCGGCAGATTGACGCTCATACTCATCGCGCGCTTCAGCGTGACCGGACAGGTGCCCGCATTGACGAACTCCGCGCTGCGCGCAAGAGCGGGCAGCGCGCTGAAAATCGTGTAGCGGAGAATCAGGCGCACGCCGGAAACGGCGTCTTCCAGCAGGACTTCAAGGGTATCCGCTTCCGTGTCGGACTCCGTATAGGTGGCGGGCAGACCATCCAATTCCCTTTTCCCCGCATAGATTTTATGGGAGACGTAAGTGAAATTCGAAACGGAACTTCCGTTTTCCTGCTCGATGACAAACGCGGGATCGTGGAAATCCCCCGTGCCATAGGACGGATATTCCCGCGGAACGTGGTTCAGGCTGAGAAAAGACCCTTCCCGAACGAAAACGGCATGGGGGCGGACGCCGGACGGCGTCCGCCCCAGTCCCCGCAGGCCCTGCCGGTCCGCGAGCTTTTTCCCGAAGTAAAGGCTGCCGAGCTGCCCGTTTTCCATCACCTGCATGATGTAGCTGATCCGCCGGTTGTAGAGATGGAATTCCCGCGTCGATGCATGATAGATGATTGCCATTGTGTTTTCCGGCTGCGCATTGTGAAAGAGCGCGCAGCCATATGCTCCTTTCCGGGTTGTGAATGACGGGGATGCAATCTTCCAAAATCCGCAGCGGACGGCTACAGGCGCTCCATTTTTCAATCGACAATCGTGTTCCCCAGACTAAGCCATCCATCCGCGTTTTGTTCCTGATTCGCAAAGTAAAGCTTTTTGGGCGTTTTATAAGGCTGCCAGGAAAAATCGTTATGGTCCGCAAGATCTTCCTTGGTGAGAAGTTCCAGCGGATTCCGGACCCGCATCACCAGGGTATAGGCTCCTTCCGCAACTCCGTGGAGATCCGCCGATGTCTCAAAATAATAGGGTTCCGAAATTGCAACATACTTGGGGTTCCCCTGCAAATTCCACTCGGGGAGCGCCCGGATCTTCGACGGAACGACTTTTCTCAGGTCCCAGTCGGTTTGCCATGTTTTCACGACGTTCCCGGAAGCGTCCTTCAGGCCCACCAGAACCGGCCATTGCCCGGGGCCGTAATAGAAAGGCGCGACTCCCGTGTTTTCGATCTGGACGCCTATCTTCATCATGCCAGAAACCGCAGAATTGTAAAATGCTTTTCTGACGACCAGGTTATAGCCGAATTTTCGCAGCACGTTCATCGCGTCGGAATCGGAAGCCGGCCATGCCGCCTGATTACACATCATCCAGGTGGCGTGGGAAACCTCGATATCGTCGATCGGGTCGTCCTTTGTCTGGTTGGCCGGATCGGTAAACTGTCCCTGGATTTCCGGCCGCACTTCTCCCCCGATGCTCGCGGTGAGCCATTTATTTTCCACGCCGTAGGTCAGTTCCTGCGTCACAAGGGAATCGGTTTTTCCGCCCAGTGACATCGGAAGCGTCATGCTCCCGATCCTTCCCAGAACCGGGTCGTTTTCCCGGTACCCAAAGGAATCGTCGTGGTAGCCGATGTCCGCCAAACTTGCGAGCAGGGTTCCCCCCGCAACCCGCGGATACCGAATTTCCAGCGGTGTGATCCGGAACGCCTCATGGTAGGCGTTTATGATCGTTTCGCAGGTCTCCCGGGACGGCATCAGATCAGGGTTCCCGTTGTCGCCGCCCTCATAGGGCCAAGTATGCCATTCACCCCATTTTCCGACGAGCCCCATCGTGAGGAACCCGATGCGGGGATCCCCGTCGTATTCCCGGCCGAAAGCACGGATAAAATTGGTAAACGCGCTGACGACTCTTGGGTTGTCATAGGGAAGATTCCCGTCCGTCAGCGGGAGGTCCTGTAAGAAATCCGGTATGTCCTTCCCGCCGAAAGAAATGTTGGTGGTCACGCGCAGACAGGCTTGGTTTCCGTGGGCCGCCACCTGATCGAGGTATTCTTCCATGGGTTCCCAATTGTAGGAATCCGGGCCTGTCATAAGGTCGCCCAGACCGAAATAATGCCATTCCATACTCGTCGGCGTTATTTTCAAATCCGGATTATCGTTTTGGTACCACCAGTATAGCAGGCCCTTCAGCGGATTGTCAACCGGGGCCGTGCCTTCCGCCAGACCGTGCGCCGCAAGCGAAGTATCCGGTTCGGGACTGCTGAAAAAAGCGGGAACGCCCGCCCCGACCGGAGTATCGCCGCCGGGAGGCACGGATGAGCCTGCGGTCCTCACGGAAACCGCATTGCTGGATTTTGAGGCATTCCCCGCCGCGTCCAGCGCCTTTACCGTATAAGTGCATTCCGTATCCGGAGCAAGGCCGGAGTCCTGGTAGCTGCTGCCGGACGGGCTTCCGACTTTCGCGCCGTCCCTGAAAACCTCATAATGATCCACGGCCACGTTGTCCGTGGAAGCGGTCCATGTGAGCGTGACCTTACTTTCGGTCACGTCTGCGGCTTTCAGGTCTTGCGGGGCGGACGGGGCTTCCGTATCCGGAATGTTGACGGAAATCCGGTCGATATCGGGGGCCCAGCCGTCTGTATTGGCAATCTGAATGGTGTTTTCCCCCGCGTGAAGGCTTACGTCGATTTTTTTCATGCCGACCGTATCCCAACCTCCCGTGGACGGAAGACTGACCCGGGAAGCGGGCGCCCCGTTCACACTGAGGTCGGCGTTCCGGTCTTCCGCCGTCAGATAATACAACGTTAGAACAAAGTTGCCCGCTTCCGAGGATTCGACCTGATTGAACCGCAGAACCCCGCCGTTGTTTCCGATATAACCGACCTTTTTGCCTCCGGAGCATCCCGGTGCGTCGGCGATTGCCGCACCGCCGGAGAGTGTATTCGCAGGCGATTCCGCTTCGTAGGAGGTTTCCCGGGCCGGCGGCTCGGGTTCCGTGCCGGCCGCCTGCGTGGTCACGCGGAGCGGGGCGCTGAATTCCGACAGATTCCCCGCCGCGTCCTTTGCCCGGACGGTGTAAACGTAGGCCGTGTCCGGCGACAGGCCGCCGTCCGTATAGCCCGGTGCGGAAACGGTTCCCGCCGGCGTACCGTTCCGGTAGACGTCATAGCCCGTCACTCCCACGTTATCGGAAGAGGCGGACCAAGCAACCGCGGCGGAATCCGAGGTGACGCTGGACGCTTTCAGCCCCTGCGGGGCCGAAGGGGGCTGCGTATCCGCCGTACCGGACGATTTCCCGGCAAACCTGATTTCATCAATGAAAATCGTGCCCGCCTTTCCATACCAGAATTCGAAGTTCAGCTGTCCGGGGGACGAACGGTTGATCCCGTTCGCTTCCATGTCGATCCGGATATCCTGATAGGAAGTCGTAATTGGGACGGCGGTAAAATCCGAAAAAAGTTTATAGGCGTTTCCGATCCTCAATTTGAAGCTGTCCTGCTCGCCGCCTTTGCTCCCTTTGATGCGGAACACCAAATCTTGATACTGCGACACATCCCGATTGACGTCGCTGCCGAACCAGCCGGCATTGTTGTACTGAAGCACAAGAGCCCCGTCCTGAACGGCGCCGGCCCCTGACGAGCCGTTCAGGAAGCCGTTGGCGCCCGTCCATGCATTCAGGTCGTTGGTCCCCGGCCACAGAGGGCTGCCGTCATAATCGTCGAGAATGAGGCCGGGGTCCGGATCCGCCGTGGATACGGTCAGGGCCGGGCTGGCCTCCGAGACATTTCCGGCGGAATCTTTTGCCGTGACCCGGTACGTGTAAGACGTATTGGGCGCCAGCCCGCCGTCCGTATATTTCGTTGCGGAAGAGTTTCCCACCACGGCGCCGTTGCGGGAAACGTCATATTCCGAAACGCCCGTATCGTCGGTGGAAGCGTTCCAGGCCAGAGTCACCGAGCTGGTGGTGACGCCGGTGCATGTCAGGCCGGACGGGGCGGACGGACGTACCGTATCCGAAGCCGGGACAGCGCTCACCTGCGCGGAATTGCCGCTGACGCCAAGATCATTTCTGCTGCGGACAACATAATAATACCGGGTTCCGTTCTTTAAGCCCGTGTCCGTATAGGCCGCCGCCGTCACCCCCGACGCGGCCGGAACATAGCCGGATCCGTCGTCGGTGGAGCGCAGAACATCGTAGCTTTCCGCCCAAGCCGCCCTGTCCCAGGTCAGGGACACTTTTTGATTCCCGGGCGCCGCTTTCAGATTTTCCGGCGCCACCGGCACCGTTTTGGTTCCGGAAGCGACCGTGACCGCATCGGACAAAACATTGTAGCCTTTTTCGGCATCCCATACCCCGAGATTGGCGAAACGGATGGAGTACTCCGGCCGGGACTGCAGACCGGGCGCGGAATCCGGCAGCCAGAGCGCGAACCGGTATGTTCCCGCCCGCATATCCTCGGGAAGCGCGACGGTCTGCTGGGGCAGATCGACGGAACCGCTCAGCCACGACCGAACGTCAACGTTTTCGAGGAGAATGTTGTACCGGTCGGACCCGTTGTCGAATACGGCGTAAAGCGGGCGCTGCTTGATGGGGCCGGCATATCCGTCGTTCGCGAGATGGGCGGAAAAGGCAAAGCTCTGCCCTGCCGCCGCCGTTGTTGAAAAGGTCGCGTCAATCAGCCGGATCCGATAGCCCATCTTCCGTTTGATGCGTTGAAACGCGGTTTCGGCAGGATCGTTTCCGGACGCGGGCAAATCTGCGTTTTTCCAGATGTCGGTGTTCACCTTGGCGTAATCTTCGTTCAGTTCACTGGTGTTGAGCCTAGCCATTTCCGACTGCACGTTGTTGCCCGCAGCATCGTTGTTTCCCGAAGAATCCATGGATTCGCCGCCCATGTAGGTATTATAGCCTTCGGACGTTTCCATGTCGTACATCCACTGCCTTTTTTCTTCAATGGTGTAATAGTGGTTATTATCCATCCATGTCGGGTTGTCGTATGTTCCGCAGTCGGCGCTGTCGGCCAGGAACGCGTCGTTGTGAAACCCGATCCGATCCCGCTCCTGCTGGGTCAGCGGAGTGCTGCCCGCCGGCACCATGTCATGGTCGGAAAGGTACTGAATCTCCCGGATAAAGATCGGATACCGCATGGCCACCGGAATATTTGCCGGGGTTTCCGCCATAATTTTTTTGATGATGCGGTAACGGGTATCCGCTTCGCTGCGGTTGGTGAAAGCGCAGTAGGGCGCGTCGTGCCACTCTCCCCAGGGGCCGAGATACCCCGCTTCCAGCGCGAAGATGACATCCGAATTTGCGGTAAAGACCTCTCCCAGCTGCTCGATGTGCCGCATGATCTGCTCTTCGCTTACGCTGGGCGAATCCGACCACGCATAAGCCGGCCGCAGAACGACCTTCAGCCCCTGCTGCCGGACCGCGGCAAGGCCCGACGCCAGGTTATCCAGCAGTTCCTCGGGAAGATCCGACGTTTTGTACTTGTCCAGATGGATATAGCTGTGGATGATGGTGTTCCCATCCGCCTTCGCGCGGGCAAACGTGCGGTCCAGCATGTCGGGATTGAACCCCGCAATGCTCGTCGCCGAACTCGCGTAATCATTCACGTTGACATCGTCGATGATTTCGTACCGGTTATGAAATCCGCGTTCGGGGTTTGCAAATGCCGTTGAGTTGTCCGCCTGGTAGCTGACCGTGTGCGCGCTGGCCGAGGTGCCGGCCTGCGGGGATACGGCCAAGGTAATCGAAGCCGCCACAAGAATAGCGCCGATCTTCTTCCACAACATATTTTCCCCTCCATTTTCGTCAATCGGATTTCTGTCGGACGATAAGTTTCCTACGGCCATGTCTCGGCTGCACGCAGAACCGGACGGAGAAGCGATGGCCTGCGTTTCATTTTTCCGGGAACAGCATCTGGCGGATCGTGTCCTCCCGGGTCATGTCGCGGACGCTGCACAGGGAAGAAAGGACAATATCGCTCCCGCATACGCGGAACTCGTGTTCCCCGAGGCGTTCCAGGCGTGCGTTTTTCGGAATCGGGACGACGTCGGAAGACTTGTAGCGGCTCTCCGCATAATTTTCAAACCGGTTTCCGTCCAGCGAGTCCGTCTCCGGTTCCGCTTTCCGCCCCAGCAGCATCGGCCCGTAGAAAAACTTATGGTATCCTGAAACGCTGTTCTCAAAGCCGGCTTCTTCCGAGCGGAGCCCGAGATCAAGGTTTAGTTCCAGGACGTCCCCGGTCCGGAACTCCCGGTTTACGGAAAGAAACCCGCTTTCCGGCTTCTGCGCGAGACGCTCCCCGTTCACCGCAAGCGAAACGGTCCCGCTCCACGCCGGAACAAACAGGCGGATGGAAACCGGGCCGCAGGACGATTCGGCCACGGTAAAGCGCACAAGGCTGTCGAACGGGTAATGGGTGCTCTCCCGAACGGTCAGCTTCCCTCCCGGGAAGCTCAGCCGCGCCGTGCAGGAATTGTAAAACGGAACAAAGACCGCGTCCCCATCCAGAAAAAAGTTATACGCGATGGCCCGGGAAAAACCTTCTCCGCCCCGCATGCTGCAGCACCAGTAGGTTTCGTAATTCACCGGCGAAAGGAAAAGGGGTGCTTCCGATGCCCGCGCCCCGCAGCAGCGGTCCGTCCCGAAAGAACCGTTGATGCGGTTTCCGTGCGACAGGGCGTTGTAATAGATCAAATGGGCGTCGTTCAAATAGGAAACGTCGCCGGTGTGCTTCCAGAGCTGGACGGCGACCATAAAAGAATCGATAATGGCGCAGGGCTCCGTCCAGCGCGGCGCGCCGAACCAATTATAATTTCCGTAAGCCTCCGTCCACGCCTTTTTCCGGTAAAGGCCGTAACGCCGGACGGCCATGTCGAGAAACCGTTTTTCTCCGGTCTGCTCATAAAAGCGCAGGATCCCGCGGGTGGCACTCAGCGTTGCGTGCGTCTGGATCTGAAGGGCTTCCAGATCCATCTCCATAAAGCGCGAAATCATCTCCTCAATGACTTCCCGCAGCTCCGGCCAGCGCAGCAGGCCGTACGCCGCCGTGGCGCCGTCGAGCATGATAAAGGCGCATCCGGCGTCGGATGTCTCCGCGTGGTGTTTTGTCTTTGTCTGCAGTTTGGACAGGATCCAGACGTCCTGCTCCTGAAAACGAGTCGCGGGGTCGATGGGATAACGCGAGAAATTTCCTTTTGCCGGCAGCAGAAAATTCTTTACCATCCGCTCCAAAAGGAAGCGGGAACGGGAGTCCCTTTTATAGCGACCATATTCCGTAAGCGCGCGAAACATCCAGCTGTGCCCCGCATAATGCTGTTCGTCAAAGACGCCCGGCGGCAGGATGGGACCGAAATATCCTTTTTCATTCAAATACTCCGGAACCAGGGACATAATCTCTTCAAGATAAGCGCTCGTCCGGTGCGTGCTCTGCTCCAACAGCGTGAGGGCAAGCAGAAGGCGCCCTTCCCAGTCCGCGGGCCAGCCGTGCGAATCCGCGCGGAACACTTCTTCCGGCCGATACCACTTTCCCTCGAGCCGGGCAAAATTCCGCCCGGAACGCACGGCCAGATCGCCTTTGATGGCAATATTGGCAAAATCGATGCAGTCCAAATCCATTTCTCCCTTCAGGCTTTTAGTCCGGTCATGGCAATGCCTTCCACAAACTGCTTCTGGAACACAAGGTACAGAAGAATCATCGGGATCATGGCGAGCACGGACACCGCCATCAGGTGCGGTGTCTTGAACACCAGGCTCATCAGCTGGATTTTCGACAGAGCCGAAGCTAAAGTCGCCTGGTGATTGTCCGGGTTTACGATCAGGGGCCACATCAGGTCGGACCAGGCGAACACCGCCGTAAAAATGGAAAGCGCCATAATCGGGGTTTTTGTCAGCGGGAACAGAACGCGCGTGAAAATCTGCCAGTGGTTGCAGCCGTCCAGCGTTGCAGATTCCGAAAGTTCATTCGGCAGGCCCATGTAGAACTGCCTCATGAAAAAAGTGCCGAACGCGCTGACAAGGCCCGGGAAGATCAGGCCGGCTATCGAGTTGTTGATGCCGAGGGATACCGTCATTTGGAACTGCGGCACAATGAAGATCTGGTTCGGCATCATCAGTTGTACCAGGACAATGGAAAAGAGAAAATTTTTAAACGGGAAATTCAGTTTGGCAAAAGCGTAAGCTGCCAGCGAGCTGGTGAAAATTGCTAGGAAGATGCGCCCCGCGATCATCGCAAAGGTATTCCAGTACAGCAGCCCGAAATAATCCACCTTCTGCAGCACGAACTGGTAGTTGGTGAAAAGATAGCCGAACCCCTTCTCCCCGGAGAAAACCTTTCCCGGGATGCTTTGAGGGAAAAACTGGGGCGGGATACGAATCGATTCGCCGAAGGTCTTAAAGGACGCCAGCACCATCCAGACAAAGGGAAGGATCATCAGCACGCTCGCGACGATCAGGATACAGTGAACCGCAAAATTTTCTTTCTTGAATCTTTTTCGGGTTCGTACGGTTACGACTTGGCTTGCCATTTCGGCCGGCCTCCTTTCAGCTGTCGTAGTAGACCCATTTTTTCTCGCCGCGGAACTGCAGCGCCGTCAGGGCAAGAATCAGAAGCAGGGTCCAGATGACGATTGCGGAACCGTAATTCGGGTTCAGCTTGACATAGGTCTCCCGGTAAAACAGGTAGATCAGCGTCTGGACGGCCGGAAAGGTCGGGTCGGTGTCCTTGGCGAACATAAAGCTCAGGTCGAACTGGCGCAGAGCGTTCATGGTGCGCATGATGACGACAAAGAACAGCGTGGGCGAGACAAGCGGAATCGTGATGTACCGGAACTGCTGCAGCGGACTCACGCCGTCGATTTTTGCGGCCTCATAATAAACCTTCGGGATGCTCTGCATCCCCGCGAGCAGCAGGACCATATCGTACCCGACCGAGCTCCAGACCGCGACAATGGCAATCGAGAACATGACCACATTCGGGTCGGTAATCCAGTTCGGGCCGGTGATGCCGACCCGGCTGAGCAGGTAATTCAGAAATCCGCTCTGGGAATTGAACACCACCCACCTCCAGACCATGGCGACGGCCGCGGGTGCACAGACAAGCGGAAGGAAAAAAATGCCCCGGTAGAGGTTCCGCCCCTTGATGCTGCGGTTGAGCAGCGACGCAAAGAGCAGGGAAAGGATGACGCCGACCGGCACCGTCAGCAGCGTGAAGACAAGCGTGTTCAGGTTGGAACGCCAGAAAAGCCCGTCCTGGGTAAACATCCGGATATAGTTGCCGATACCGGGACGTCCGGTGTATTTGTCCTGCAGTGACAGCCAGACGCTTTGGAAGAACGGAATAATATTGAGGATGATGAGGCCGAGAATGGTCGGCGCAATAAAAGCGTACGCCCAGGCCCATTCCGAATAGGAACGCCTGCCCGACCGAAACCGGTTCTTTTGCTTCATATAAATATTCATATCCTTTCCAGAACAGGGCACGGGGAACTGTTCCCGCACCCTGCTCTTTGCTTTTCGGATAAGGACTGTGCTTCGGAAACCGCCGTTTATTCTTTGGCGAGGTAGGAA
>JALCPO010000017.1 GCA_022650455.1 Oscillospiraceae bacterium | reverse complement strand
AATCTCGAAAATATTTCCCGGCGTAAAAGCCCTGAACAAGGTCGACTTGGAGTTGGACCCGGGAGAAGTCTTGGGCATTCTCGGTGAAAACGGGGCGGGGAAATCCACCCTTATGAATGTTCTGGGCGGGATCTACCGTCCGGACGGCGGTAAAATTTACATTGACGGGGAAGAGGTTGCATTCAGCGGCGTTCTGGACTCCCAGAAGCGGGGGGTCTCGTTTATCCATCAGGAGCTTGCCTTAGAGCCGCATCTGACTGTGTCGGAAAATATTTTTTTGGGACGGGAACGGAAAAACGGCTTTCTGGTCAGCCGGAAAAGAATGAACGAAGAAGCGAAAAAATACCTGAAATTTGTCGGGCTGGATATAGACCCTGCAAACAATGTTTCGCGCCTGAGCATGGGACAGCAGCAAATGGTGGAAATTGCGAAGGCGCTTTCCCTGAACGCCCAAATCATCGTAATGGATGAACCCACTTCGTCTCTTTCCGAAAATGAGGTTAAAACGCTTTTTGAGACGATCCACACCCTGAAAGGGCATAACGTCGGAATTCTGTATATTTCTCATAAGATGTCGGAGATTTTTGACATTACCGACCGGGTGATGGTGATGCGCGACGGATGCTACATCGCGGCGAAAAAGACAAAGGAGACGAACGCCGACGAACTGATTTATATGATGGTCGGAAGAAAACTGGAGAGTTATTACGTACGCACGTTCAACAAACCGGAAAGCACGGCTCTCGAAGTGAAAAATATGACCGGAAACGCGTTCCGGAACGCAAGTTTTTCCGTAAAAAGAGGCGAGGTCCTCGGATTTTACGGCCTGATCGGCGCCGGACGGTCGGAACTGATGCAGGCGGTCGTCGGCTTCGATCCGCACAGTGAGGGGGAAGTTTGGGTCGGCGGAAAAAAGGTGGAAAAAACCGACCCGATCGTCAGCCAGAAGATGGGCATGGTGCTCGTGCCGGAAAGCAGAAAGACGCAGGGCCTGTTCCTGAACAATACCGTCGGATTCAACATGACGATTGCCGTTTTGGACGAGTTCATAAAAAATCTGCGCGTCAACCGGAAAAAAGAGAAATCCATCATTGAAAAAGGCGTAAGGGATCTGAAGATTAAAACGCCGTCCGCGCAGCAACTGGTATGCAACCTTTCCGGAGGAAACCAGCAGAAGGTCGTTCTGGCGAAATGGCTTGCGACCGCGCCTGAGGTTCTGATCCTGGATGAACCGACCAAGGGCATTGATGTGGGGGCCAAAGCGGAAATTTACACGATTATGAATGAGCTGGCAAAGATGGGGATTGCAATCGTCATGGTTTCTTCGGAATTGAATGAAATCATCAATATGTGCGACCGGCTTGCCGTTATGCGCGAGGGCAGGATTACCGGTATGCTTGACCGCAGAGAGTTCGCCCAGGAGGCAATTCTTAAGTATGCAATTGGGGGTTGACGGAGATGGATGAAAAAACAACCGGTGCGAAAAACGGTTTAAAAAACAGTGTGATTGGTTCGGTTGCCTCTTACTTTAAAACGAACCTCGGAATTCTGATCGCTTTTCTGCTGCTGTTCCTGATCATGAGTTCTACGGCCAATCATTTCTTTTCCTATGACAATTTTCTGAATATTTTAAGAACGGTTTCTACAAATTCCTACCTGGCGATCGGCGTTATGATGGCCATCATGCTTGCCGGAATCGACCTGACAGGCGGTTCGATGATCGCTCTTTCGGGCTGCATTACCGTAATTTCCATGACGGCGCTGCACGTTCCGATCTGGCTGGCCGTACTTCTGGGCTGTCTGACCGGGGTGGTCGTCGGGCTGACCAACGGGCTGATCATTTCATATACCGGGATGCATCCGTTTATTGTAACGCTCGCCATGCAGAGCATATGCCGCGGCGCGGCGTACCTGGCGGCAAACGGCTCCCCGGTGACGACGACGGACGACTCCTTTTCCCAGATCGGCAACGGATACCTCGGCAATCTTCCGCTTCCGGTTGTTTACATGGCCGTTTTCCTGATTCTTGATTTCTTCCTGCTGAACAAGACCCGGATCGGCCGCCACGTTTATGCGGTCGGCGGGAACCGGGTCGCCGCCAAGTACAGCGGAATCAATATCCACCGTGTGGAAATCATGGTGTACACCGTCAGCGGCCTGCTGGCCGCGTTTGCGGGCGTTGTGCTTGCTTCCCGCATGTCTTCCGGCCAACCGGCCGTCGGCGTCGGGTTTGAAACGGATGCCATCGCGGCCGCCGTCCTGGGCGGCACCAGTTTCTTCGGCGGCACCGGCACGGTGGGCGGTATGTTTATCGGCGTCCTGGTGATCGGCGTGATCAACAACGGCCTAAACCTGATGCATGTCAATTCTTTCTGGCAATATGTTGCAAAGGGCGCGATTATCCTGATTGCCGTTTATGTCGATATGTACCGCACCAAGCGCGCAAACTCGAAAATTGACAAGAAAGTTTTGGAAAAGGCGTAGCTCCGGGCGCCGTGAGAAAGGACAGGGTTTATGGATAAGGAAACAGAGCGCCGGTTAAAGCTGACCGCCGCCAAGGTTCGGAAAACAGGACTTCAGGCCATCCGGTATGCGCGTTCCGGGCACGTCGGCGGCTCCTTTTCGGTCGCGGATATTCTGACCGTTCTGTATTTCAGCAAGATGAACATCGACCCCGAAAAACCGCGGTGGGAGGACCGCGACCGGTTTGTTCTGTCCAAAGGCCACTGCACGCCGGCCATGTATGCCACTCTGGCGCTGAGGGGCTTTTTCCCGGTGGAAGACCTGATGGGCTTTCGCTCCGCGGACAGCTACCTTTCCGGCCATGTGGAAATGCGGCACGTTCCCGGCGTCGACATGTCTGCAGGTTCGCTTGGGCAGGGCCTGTCGGCGGCGGTAGGCATGGCGCTTTCCGCCAAAACGTTTCATAAGAGCTGGCGCACATACGCGGTGACCGGCGACGGGGAAATTGAGGAAGGTCAGATTTGGGAAGCCGTCATGGCGGCCGGACATTACCGCCTGGACAACCTGACGGTTTTTGTCGACAACAACGGCCTGCAGCTTGACGGCCCGATCCGTGAGATTATGTCGCCGTACCCGATTGGTGAAAAGTTCAAGTCGTTCGGATGGAATGTCCTGGAGACCGATGGGCATGACTGTGCCCGGATTGCGGAAGCGGTTGACGCTGCGGCTGCCTGCAAGGGCAGGCCGACGGTCATTGTTGCGAAAACGATCAAAGGAAAAGGGGTTTCCTTTATGGAAAACCAGGTCAGGTTTCACGGAAGCGTCCCGACCGACGACGAATTTCGGCAGGCTTTCCGTGAGCTGGACGGCCGGATCGCAGAATTGGAGGAATAAAGCCATGCCGCAAAAGATATCGACCAGAGTCGCCTATGGGCAGGCCCTTGCGGAATGCGGGGCCGACGAGAACCTCGTCGTTTTTGACGCCGATCTTTCCATCTGCACCATGAGCTGCATCTTCCGCGACCGGTATCCGGAACGCTTCTTTGAAGCCGGGATCGCGGAGGGCAATATGGTGGGGATGGCGGCGGGAATGGCATCCACGGGAAAAACGGTGTTCTGCAATTCGTTCGCCATGTTTATCGCGGGCCGCGCTTACGATCAGATCCGGAATTCCGTCGCTTATCCGCACCTGAACGTGAAGATCGTGGGAACGCATGCGGGGCTTTCCGTCGGAGAGGACGGGGCGACCCACCAGTGCATTGAGGATCTTGCCCTGATGCGCGTCGTCCCGGGAATGACCGTGGTCTGCCCGTCCGACGCCAATGAAACGAAAGAGGCCGTCCGGGCGGTCGCGGCTTATGACGGCCCGTGTTACCTGCGTCTGGGCAGGCTGGCGGTGGAACCGGTTACGGAATTGCCGGGTTACCGGTTTCAGCTCGGGAAAGGGGTTGTCCTTCGCGAGGGCAGCGACGTTGCACTGATTGCGACCGGCCTGATGGTGCAGGAAGCGATGGAAGCAGCGGATATGCTGCGGCCGAAGGGAATCCATGCGAGGGTGATCGATCTGCATACCATAAAACCGATCGACCGGGATCTGGTCCGGAAAGCCGCGTTCGAAACCGGGGCTGTCGTCACGGCGGAAGAGCATAATATTCTGGGGGGACTCGGAGGGGCCGTGTCGGAAATCGTCGCCTCGTCGTGCCCGGTTCCGGTCCTTCGAGTCGGCGTGGAAGATCGGTTCGGCCATTCCGGCCCGGCCTCGGAGCTTATGGAACGGTACGGGCTGACGGCCAATCATATTGCCCGGCAGGCGGAACGAGCCGTCAAAATGAAAAAGGGATCTCCCGAAAATTCCTGAGGATGTGGCGCCGTGGCCAAAAAAGAGACAGATTGTGAAAAATGGGTTGGCGCGGCACAAGACAGAGAAAATCCGGCCGGATAGATCGTCCATTGGAGCGCACGGGCTGTTGCAAAACGAAAGTTTTGCGGCGGCCCCTTTGTATTCTGCAATGGTGCGCGCCCTGCGGCTGGTCTCTTTGAAAATTTTTGTTATTCGGTCAGGGTCTTGAAAATCATAGTGGGAGGAATATAATAAAAATGACTGGAAACAAGGAAAAGCCGCGGGATTTTCCAGTGAATTTGCGCGGCGGAACCTGTTTTGCGGGGTTTTAGGCAGTCCGGAGCACCATATTTTTCCGAATTCTCTGCTGCCCGCGAAAAAACGGTTCGGATGTTTTGCATAAGGGGGGCTTACCATGTATGATGTTGCCGCGCTCGGGGAACTGCTGATCGATTTTACTCCCGCCGGGAATTACGATCCGAAAAGTCCGGTCTTTCAGCAAAACGCAGGCGGGGCCCCGGCCAATGTGCTGGCTTCTTTGTCGCGCCTCGGCGGCTCGGGAGCCTTTCTCGGCATGGCCGGGGACGACCCGTTCGGCCGTTTTTTAAAAACGGCTATGGAGGATTCCGGTGTGGATATGGCCGGGCTCAGGTTTACGGAAAAAGCTCATACCACGCTGGCTTTTGTCCACTTGGATGAGCACGGTGACCGGCATTTCAGCTTTTACGGCCTGCCCGGCGCGGACCGAATGCTGACGCCGCAGGATCTGAAACTCGATTTGATTGCCGATGCCCGCGTTTTCCACTTCGGAGCCTTGTCGCTGGCCGGAGAGATGTCCGCGAAGGCTCTGAAATCCGCCCTGTCCTTTGCAAAGGATCGCCACAAGATCATTTCGTACGACCCGAACTGGCGTCCCGCGCTTTGGAAAAATGAGCGGGAAGCGAAAAACGGCATGAGGTTCGGCCTGCAATACGCCGATATTGTCAAATTGTCGGAAGATGAGCTGGAGTTTTTAACAGGGGAAAAAGGTCCTGCGGCCGGAACGGAACGGCTCATCCGGCAGGGCGCTTCGATCGTTTTCGTCACGCAGGGGCCTGACGGATGCTTTTTCCGGTGCAGGAAAGGGATGGGGCACCGCAATACCTATGATACGCCGGTCGTCGATACGACCGGTTCGGGAGACACTTTTTTCGGCGCCGCCCTTTTCTGCCTGACCCGTTCCGATGTGGAAATCCGTTCGGTGGATGCGGAACAGCTGGGCGGCATTGTCGATTTCGCGAATGCCGCCGGTGCCCTCTGCGCTTCCCACAAGGGAGCGTTTGCCGGGATGCCGACCGTTCGAGAAATTGAAAATTGCAGGAGGACAGTCCCCCGGCTCGTTCGCCGCTGACCGCATGGGACGGTTCCGGCTCCGGGAAATAAGCCGGTGAAAGCCCGCCCGCGGGTTCCGTTCCGGCCGTTCGCCGGGTCCTTTTGATCTTTGTACTAATTTTCTTCCCCCAAGCATACCTATTAGCAATCGGATTTGTTTGGAGGGTGGAACAGTGAAAGGTATTGTTGAGGAGCGCGCTGTGGAGCTCGGCGAATATATCATAGAACATAAAACCACCGTGCGGGGTGCGGCCAAAAAATTCGGGGTAAGCAAAAGCACTGTACATAAAGATGTTGCACAGAGGTTGAAATATATTGATCCGCAGCTCTACCGCAAAGTGAAGGTTATTCTGGACTATAACAAGGCGCAGCGGCATATCCGCGGGGGAATCGCGACAAGGCTGAAATATAAAAAGGCGTAGACGCCTGTCCCCGGGCCGCGGCGGACGGCGCTTCATTCGGGCGCGAACAGGCCGCTCCAAATCGGAGCGGCCTGTTCGTTTGCCGCTTCTTTCATGGGAGAAAAAATTTACAATTTCTCCGTTTGATTTGCCCTGGAATCATGTATAATAAAGAGGAAATCAAATTCCGAAAGAGAGGCGGATGTTTTATGCTGAGTGAAGAAGCAAAAAAAATTTTTCTGGCGGGCCTCGGAGCGGCGGCAGTGACCGCGGAAAAATCCAAACAGATCATTGAGGAACTTGTGAAGAAGGGCGAACTGACGATCGAGCAGGGCAAGGTCCTCAACGAGGAACTCAAACACAACGTCGGTGAAAAGGTGAAAAAACATGTGACGGTTCAGGTTACGCGCCCCGCCGATGTGGAAAGCGTAAAAGAAGCCGTCGCGGGCATGAGCCCGGAGGACCTGCGGAAGGTCAAGGCAAAAATAGCGGAAACGGAAGCAAAGCGGGCGGCGGGCGAGACCCCGGAACATGCCGGAGACTAACTCCGCCGGAAGCAGGGAACGCTTAAAGGAAATCTTTTCGGTTTTAAAAAAACATCAGGTCGTCCGTGGGATTACTCCCGAAAAGCTCCGGCTGGTTTTTGAGGACCTCGGGCCGACCTTTGTGAAGTTCGGCCAGATCCTTTCCATGCGGCCGGACATGCTCCCCATGGAGTACTGCGAAGAGCTGAGCCGCCTGCGCGCCGAAGTGAGGCCCATGAGCTACGGGGAAGCCGCCGGGGAGGCGGAGCGGTCGCTCGGCCGGCCGCTCGGGGACGTGTTTTCCCGGTTCGACCGCAGGCCGATCGGCTCCGCTTCCATCGCGCAGGTCCATTACGCCGAGCTGAAGGACGGGAGAAAGGTCGTCGTTAAGATCCGGCGCCCCGGCATCCGCGAAGTGATGGAACGCGACGTGGCCCTGCTGCACCGCGTTTCCGGCCTTCTGAAGATCGTGGGCGGCACGGGGGATGCCGTGGATTTCAACCAGGTGATCGACGAGATGTGGGCCGCCGCCCGGCAGGAAACGGATTTCCTGAATGAGGCGGAGCAGGCGGAGCAGTTCCGCCTGCTGAATTCCGGCATCGCCTATGTCACCAGCCCCCGCGTCCTGCGCGCGTATTCTTCCGCTTCCGTCCTCGTCATGGAATACCTGGACGGCATCGCGATCGACAACGTGAAAATGCTGAGGGCGGAGGGATACGACCCGGACGAGGTCGGCGTCAAGCTGGCGGAGAATTATGTCAAGCAGATTGTGGACGACGGGTTTTTCCATGCCGACCCCCACCCGGGAAACCTCCGCGTGCGCGAGGGCAAAATCGTCTGGCTCGACATGGGGATGATGGGCCGCCTGACCCGCCGCGACCGCGAGCTGTTCCGGAAAGCGCTGGGGGCCGCGGTGCGCTGCGACGTGAACGAGCTGTGCAACCTGCTCCTCGTTTTCTGCGATCTTTCGGCGCCGGTCGACCGCCTGCGGCTTTACAGTGATGTGGACGCTCTTCTGAACCGGTACGAGACCCTCGACATCGGCGGCATGAACCTGATGGAGATCCGGAACGACGTGGCCGCCGTGGCAAACCGGAACGGCATTTCCATGCCGAAGGGCGTTTCCATGCTGGGCCGCGGCCTGGTCACTATCGAGGGGGTCCTGGGCACCCTCAGCCCCGGCATCAACGTGATGCAGGTGATGATGAACCACCTTTCCGGCAGAATGCTGGAATATTTCGACCCGCAGCAGGAAGCCCGGAAGGCGTGGGCGTCTCTGCTCCAGTCCGGAAAATGGATGCCGCAGATCCCTTCGCAGGTGGCCGAGCTGCTCCGGATGGGCATCCGAGGGCAGACGAAGACCAATATTGAGATCACCGGCTCCAAACAGCCGCTGCACGCGCTGGAAAAGATGGTTGGGCGGCTTGCCGTTGGCCTTGTGGAAGGCGCGCTGCTTATCGCCTCGGCCATCCTGAGCATTTCCGATCTGCCGAAATGCTTCCTCGGCATCCCCACGGCGGGGGCGGCCGGCTTTTTCCTCTCCGCGGTTCTGGGCGCCTGGCTTCTGTGGGAGATGCTCCGCCGGAAGCCGTGAGGCGCTTACGGCTTTTGCAGCTTCTGCGGTTTCAGGCTGTCGAAGATATTGACGCCGCGCGGTTTCACAGGTGTGGAAAAGACGATCTGCGTTTCCGTGGGGCCGAATTTCTGGAGCTGCCCGATGAATTCATCCAGTTCCATGGTGCTGTGGTAGATGACTTTAATCAGCATGGAATAATTGCCGGTTACGCAGTCGCATTCCACCACATTGGGGCAGGAGCGGATGAACGGGTAAAACTCTGGCTTTTGGTTGGGGGACATCTGCAGGTTGATAAACGCCTTGATGTGGTAGCCCAGCTGGTACTGGTTGATCGCGGCGTGGTAGCCGCTGATGAGCCCCTGTTTTTCCAGCTTTTCGATTCTTGCGGAAATCGCGGGCGACGATAAAAACACTTTCTTCGTCAGCGTTTTGATCGGCACGCGGGCGTTTTCCTGAAGAGCCGCAATCAGAGTTGCATCGATTCGATCCATGCTTCCATCACCTCAGAAAATGAAATCCATTGCATTTGTTTTGGTTCCCTGCGGGTAAAACGGGAAATGAAAAAGGGGCACACCAGTTTGAAAAACCGGTATGCCTCTTTGCATTTCTTAATTTATGTATGCAGGAATTGCTTTTTATTATAACCGAAGCGGCTGCATTTTTCAAGTGGCCGGCCCCAAAAAATGAATAAAATAAACACCAAAAATGCCGTTCTATGCAATGAAAAACGGTGGATTTTGCCTTTTGAGGCGCCTGCGCGCTGTTAAATGGATGAATCTTTTTTCCCTGCGGCCCGGAAAGGCGCGGCGTCCATGCTTAAAAAAAGAAACTGATCTTCCGTTTTGCTTCATTTAATATGGAAAAAGTCACTTTATTCAGAAACGCTGCTCCGGGCAGGAAAATGCATCGGGGCGTCCGGCGGCTTTTATTTTGAAGGCGGTGCGGAAATCGGCTTTGAAAGAGAAAGGCAAACGGCGCGAAAGATAAATGTTCGACGAAAACCCGGCAAACCCCTTTACGGGTCCGGATGAAAGTGTTACGATCTGCCGTGTTGAAAATTGAACGGAAGAAATGAGGCGCGTCGAAACCATGAAAACAAGAATGGAATCCGACTCGATCGGCAGCATGAACGTCCCCGCGAACGCTTACTACGGGGTTCAGTCTTTTAGGGCGAAAAATAATTTTTCCATCACGGGCAGGCAGCTGCACCCGGTGTTTATCCAGTCTCTGGCACAGATCAAAAAGGCGGCGGCCGTCACGAACCGCAACGCCGGCCACCTGAAAGCCGACGTCGCGAACGCGATCATCCGGGCGTGCGAGGAAATCATTGGGGGAAAGCTGCGCAGCCAGTTCATCGTCGACCCGATCCAGGGCGGCGCGGGCACTTCCGCGAACATGAACGCGAACGAAGTCATCGCCAACCGGGCGATCGAGCTGCTCGGCGGCCGGAAGGGCGACTACTCCGTCGTCCATCCGAACGACCATGTCAACATGTCGCAGTCCACGAACGACGTGTTTCCCACGGCCGGGAAGCTCACCGTTCTCAAGCTGCTGCCGCGGGCGGTCCGCCAGCTGGAACGCCTCGCGGACGCGCTGGACGGCAAGGCGGACGAATTCGACGATGTCCTGAAAATGGGGCGCACCCAGCTGCAGGACGCCGTTCCGATCCGCCTCGGGCAGGAGTTCGGCGCGTACGCCGGGGCGGTTCGGCGGGATGTCGCCCGGCTCAGGCACGTGCAGGACGAGATGCGGGTCGTCAACCTGGGCGGGACCGCGGTCGGCACCTGCCTGAACGCATCCCCCGCCTACCTGTACAATATCACGGCGAACCTGCAGAAGGTGAGCGGGCTCCGGCTCCGGCAGGCGGACGACATGATCGACGCCACGCAGAACCTGGACGGTTTCGTGGCGGTTTCCGGGACGCTGAAAACCTGCGCCGTGGATCTTTCCAAAATTGCGAACGACCTCCGCCTGCTTTCCAGCGGGCCGCGCACCGGACTCATGGAGATCGCCCTTCCGGCCATGCAGAACGGGTCGTCCATTATGCCGGGCAAGGTCAACCCGGTGATCCCCGAGGTCGTGTCGCAGGCCGCGTTCAATATTATCGGCAACGACCAGGCCATCACCATGGCGGCCGAGGCCGGGCAGATGGAGCTCAACGCGTTTGAGCCCGTGCTGTTCTACAACCTGTTCGAGTCCATCGAATGTCTGGAAGGCGCCGTTTCCACCTTTGTGGACAACTGTGTGTCCGGCATTGCCGCAAACCGTGAGGTGTGCCGCAGGCACTTGGAGGAGAGCGTCGGCACGGTCACGGCCCTCAGCCCGTATCTTGGTTATGAAAGGGCCGCCCGGCTTGCCAAGGAGTCGCTCAGGACGGGAGTCCCGGTCCGCAAGCTGGCGGTGCGGGAGGGGCTGCTGAGCGAAGAAAAACTCAACGAGGTTCTGGATCCGGCATCCATGACCGGGCCGGCCCTGACCGTCCACACCGAAAGGATTTCCGTTTGAAGGAGGCGCTCCGCGATGAACTTTCTCGGCGACAAAGAGAACTTTTTGCAGAACGCGCGGGTCAACCAGTGGCCGGACCGCAGGGACAGGGCGGTTCGGCGCCCGGCGCGGGGAAATAAGAAAATCTGCCGCCCCGACCGTTACGTCCCGGAAACGGACGGGAAAGATTATAGGTTCGGCGGGCGGGGATAGCCCGCGCTTTCCGCGCCCGCGGGAGATTCGCTTTTTTCGGCAGGAAGCACACGGCTTGAGCCGTGTGCCTTTTTGCGCCGCGGACGGTCCGGCCGTTCGTAAAAATAAATTCATCCTTATCGGCGCTTCCCGTGTTATAATAAGAAAAGAAGAAATTTCAATTCAAGAAGGGTGAGATTCGAATGGCGGATTATTTTGATTTGATCGCGTCGAGGGAAAGCTGCAGGAATTTTTTGGAGAGACCCGTTGAGAAGGAAAAGCTGATCCGCTGCGCGGAAGCCGCGCGGATCGCGCCTTCCGCCTGCGACAGCCAGCCGTGGGAATTCATCGTGGTGAACGGCGGCCCGCTGCGCGGGAAGGTTGCGGAATGTGCCCAGCAGTTCGGATTGAACAAATTCACGCAGAAGGCCCCGGCTTTTGTGGCCGTGGTGGAGAAAAAAGCCATGCTCCGCAACCCGGCCGGCATGGTAGCCGACCAGAAATACGCGAAATTCGACTTGGGCCTTGCCACCATGCAGTTCTGCCTTGCCGCGACCGCGCAGGGCCTTTCCACCTGCATCCTGGGCTCCATCAACCGGAAAAAGCTGAAGGAGCTGCCGGAGATCGGGGAGGACGTTTTTGTCCTGATTGCCGTGGGATATGCGGCGGATTCCCCGCTGCGCCGGAAGCAGCGCAAGGGCCTGGACGAGATCCTGAAATTCGCGGAGTGACGCCCCATGCGTGTGTTTTTTGCAGTCCGGCTGAGCGAGGAAATTCAGGACCGGCTTTGCAGCGTCCTGCACCGCCTGCGCCCGTGCTGTGCGAAAGGACGTTTCACGCCGCGTGAAAACCTGCATGTGACGCTTGTCTTTCTGGGGGAAACCGCCCCGGAGAGGCTCCCGGAAACCCGGGCGGCGATGGAAGCGGTGTCCGCCGAGCCGTTTTCCCTGCACATCGGCGGTATGGGCTGTTTCCGGAGAAGCGGCGGCGATCTTTACTGGGCGGGGGTGGAGCGCTCCGCGCCCCTTTGCCGGCTTTACGATTCTTTGTGCGGGGAACTGCAGAAGCGCGGCTTTCCGACGGATGACCGTCCCTACCGGCCCCACCTCACGCTCGTCCGGCAGGCCGTGCTGGCGGAGGGCTGCGACCGCGGCGCGTTTGTCGTGCCGGCCATGCGGATGAAGGTGGAAAAGTTCAGCCTGATGAAATCGGAACAGGCCGGCGGGCGGCGGCTCTATACGGAGATCGGCGCGAAAAATCTGGAAAGGGCGTAAAAAGATGAAAGCTCTCATCACGGGCGCAAGTTCCGGCATCGGTCGCGAAATGGCGCGGATTCTCAGCGCGCAGGGGTGCGACCTCATCGTCGCGGCACGGCGGACGCCCCGGCTCGAAACGCTGCGGAACGAGCTGAAAACCGACGTGCGTATCCTGACGGCGGATCTGTCCGTGGAAGAGGAATGTTTCGACCTTTACCGGCGGACCAGGGACGATTCCGTCGATCTGCTGATCAACTGCGCGGGGTTCGGAATTTTCGGCCCGTTTCTGGAGACCGACCTCCGGCGCGAGCTTCAGATGATCGACGTCAATATCCGCGCGCTCCATATCCTGACCAAACTCTTTTGCCGGGATTTCGTGCGGCGGGATTCGGGGTATATCCTGAATGTTGCGTCGTCCGCGGCGTTCCAGCCGGGGCCTCTGCTTTCCGGCTATTACGCTTCCAAGGCGTATGTCCTGCGCCTGACGGAGGCCCTCGGCGAGGAGCTGCGGAGAAGCGGGAGCCATGTGTATGTCGGCGCGCTGTGCCCCGGCCCGGTCGAAACGGAATTCAACTCCGTCGCGGACGTAAAATTCGGCCTGAAGGGGCTTTCCGCCGAGGCGGTCGCCCGGTACGCCCTGAAAAAGATGTTCGCGCGCAAAACCGTGATCGTCCCCGGCGCCGCTATGAAGGCGGCGCGCTTCGCGGAACGTTTCCTGCCGGAACGGGCCGTCGTGAGGGCCGCTTATCATTTTCAGAAGAAGAAAACGGACGCCCGGTAACACAGGCATCCGCTTCGGGGCTTCGGAGCCGCCCGGAAGGGCGGCTCCTTTCCGTGCACCGGGGCCCTTTTACCGGATTTTTCTGCGCAGCTCCACGGCGATCCCCAGAATCTGCACGGGCAGAGACGCGACCTGCTCCGCGGTAAAATAGTCCGGGCCATAATTCGGATTGTACGGTAGGAAGGCGATTCCCCCGTTCTCCAGCCGATAAAATTTTTTTACGACCATCTTTTTTTCGCCGATCTGGGCGACGACGATGCTGGCGTTCGGAATCTTTTTCTGCCGGTGCGCGATCACCATGTCCCCCGCGAGAATCCGGGGTTCCATACAGTCTTTGTTGATGTAGAAGCCAAAGTATTCCCCGGCTCCGAAGTCGCAGGGGTTCGTCTCCTGGTAGTAGCATAAAACGGGCAGCTTTTCGGGGGGACCGTCCGGGACGGGGCTGTAGACCGGTATTTTTTGCAGCAGCTGGCTTTCCGGCGTGAGAGGGCTGTCCCTTCCAAGAAGATAATCGACGGATACGTTGAAAAAATCGGCTAATTTCAGCAGGGTTTTGCAATCGGGCTCGAATTTTCCGCTCTCGTACCCGGAAAGCGACGACTGGCTGACGAGGATTTTCTTCGCCAGCTCCGCCTGCTTCATCCCTTTCAGCAGCCGTAAAAACTTGATCCGGTTCAATGCCAATTTTCTCCTCTCCTTCCTACACAATTATGTGAACAATATTGGAAAAGTAAATATTATATCAAGATAGGGAATGTATTATATTGACTTATCAATTTTCTTAATATATAATTGTTGATGGTTAGACAATTTCTTACATTTTTCGATCGACTTTGATTCCGGCAAAAAATCAAACTGCGTATTCTCGATGGATGGTACGCGCCGTGAGAAAGGGATCCGATTATGAAGAAAAAGACGAAAAAGGGAATCATCGTAAAAAAAATCATCGCATCGCTGGCGGGGGTCGGGCTGACGGGCGTCCTTGCGTGCGCGGTCGGCCTTGCCGCGGCGGCGGGCGGCCTGCGGGCCGGTTCCGGCTTTCCGCAGATCCTCGCTTTCGGCGTGCTGCTGGCCGCCGACGTTGCGCTTGCGGTTTTCTGCTCGGTGCGGCTTGTCAAATTGATCGGCGGTCCTCTGGATGAGATCGTGGAAAAGTGCGAGCTGTTTTCCACCGGCCGGCTGAACGTAAAAATCGAGTACCGGTCCAAAGACGAGATCGGGCGCCTTGCCGAGACGATGAACTATGTTTTTTCCCGCCTGAAAGTTATTGTGGACGAGATCGCGGGGACCGTGGGAAAAATGGCGGACGGGGATTATTCCAGCGAAAAGCTCGAAATTTATAAGAATGACTTTGCGCGGATCTCGGACGCTTTTCAAATGATTTTGGACCGGACCAACCGGACGTTTCAGGTTTTCCAGTCTTCCGCCGACCAGGTCAGCGCGGGTTCCGAACAGGTTTCGAGCGGCGCGCAGGAGCTGGCGCAGGGCGCGACGGAGCAGGCGAGCTCCGCCGAGGAACTTTCCGCGTCCATCCAGGATATTTCCCAGAAAGTCCAGGAAAATTCCGGCCATGTCACCAAGGTGACGGAGTATCTGGACGCGACGGCGCGGAATGTGAAGGACGGCAACAGCCAGATGCACCAGATGCTAACGGCCATGGATGAGATCAGCGCTTCGTCCGACGAGATCCGGAAGATCATCAAGGTGATCGACGATATTGCGTTCCAGACCAATATTCTCGCGCTGAACGCCGCCGTAGAAGCGTCCCGCGCGGGGGAAGCGGGGAAAGGGTTCGCCGTGGTTGCCGACGAGGTTCGCAGCCTGGCGGGCAAGTCGGCGGAGGCCGCCAAGCAGACGGCGGACCTGATCGAGACCGCGATCAGCAAGATCAAGGACGGCAAAGGGCTTGCGGACGGCACGGCAAAAACGCTGGACGGCGTGACGAAAAAAATCGAACAGCTCGACGAAACCGTCCGGAAAATCAACGAGGCGTCGGCCGCGCAGTCCGCAGCCATCGCCCAGATTACGCAGGGTATGGAACAGATTTCCTCGGTCATCCAGACCAATTCCGCCACGGCGGAGGAGAGCGCAGCCGCCAGCGAGGAGCTTTCCGGCCAGGCGGAGCTTCTGAAAAAGGAACTGAGCAGATTCAAGCTGAAAAAATCCGCGGGTTCCGCTGCAAACACCGGCACCGGCCTGCAAAAGGCCGTCTGAACGACCCGGAGGAAACCCTTTCCCGGCCCACGCCTGACGGCGCGGGTTTTTTGTTTTTCAGGGGAAAAGATTGACTTTTTGTCTTGTCATGTTATACTAAACCGGGCCGTAAAATATTGGAACTATTCCTCTATAATTTTAAATTAATGGAATTATTATACAAGCAGCACTTTCCTCAGATAGACAAAATGACAGAGAAAGGGATCCAAGATGAAGATCAAAAAACTAAAAGATGTAAAAATTTCCAAACGGCTGATTTCCGGTTTCCTGGCGGTTTCGTGCATCCTGGCGTTCGTTTCGGCTTACGGAATTTTCAGCCTGCTCCGGGAGAAAAATGAAATGAGCGACCTGTACGGCAGCCGGATGGTTTCTATGCCGTATCTGACGAAAATTCTGGTGAGCCTCAGTTCCGTGCAGGCTTTTTCGAGGGACGCGGTCATCAACCAGGCTGATTCGGAAAAGCGGAAGTCCGATCTGGCGGCGGTGGAAAGCAGCTTAAAAGAGTTTCAGACGTATGACGCCAAGCTGGCCGCGACCATTGACAGCCCGGAATGGAAAACGAAGATCAAAGCCGCGCGGGCGCAGTTCGACGGAGTCTTTGAGCCGGATATGAAAGAAATCGGTCAGGACCTGCAGGCCGGCAGACTGCCGGCGGCGGGAACGCTCCTGAATGAATCCCTGAGGGTCCACGATCAGATTCAGAGCGCCTACGAGGCGTATATGACCGCGTTGCTTCAGGAAGCGGCCGCGGCGGATGCGGAGAATGCAAGGTCGACGACGGCGGCCCTGTTCCTTCTGCTGGCCTTTTCCGCCGTGGGGATTGCCGCTTCCATCGTTCTGGGAATCACGATTTCCCGTTCCGTCGGCAGGCCCCTCCGGGAATTGGAAGAAGTGGCCCGCCAGTTCGCGGACGGAACCCTGTCGGTCCGGGTGCGCTATGCCTCGCAGAATGAGATCGGCTCGGTCGCGGAATCCCTGAACTTCGCGTTCTCCAGAATCAGCCGGGTCGTGCAGCAGACGTCGGAGCTGCTGGTCGGCATTGCAAAAGGGGAGTGCTCGTATGGCACCGTCCGCAATTATGAAGGCGATTTTCGTCCGATTTCCGATGCGCTGAACACCATTCTGGATAACCTGAACCGGATTTTCGTCCGGATCCGGAGCTCGGCGGAACAGGTGGACAGCGGCTCCCGGCAGATTGCCGACGGCGCGCAGGAGCTTGCCCAGGGTGCCACGGAACAGGCCAGTTCCGTGGAGCAGCTTTCCGCGTCGATTTCCGAGGTTTCGCAGAATGTGGAAAGCAACGTGCGGCAGATCGACCAAATGGCGAAAAAAATGGATGCCGCGGCCCGGGAAGCGGCGGAGGGCAATACGGAGATGGAACAGATGCTTGCCGCGATGAACGCCATGGAAAAGGCGTCCGAGGAGATCGGGAAAATCATAAAAGTCATCGACAGCATCGCGTTCCAGACCAACATCCTGGCTTTGAACGCCGCGGTGGAAGCCGCGCGGGCGGGCGAAGCGGGGAAGGGCTTTGCCGTGGTTGCGGACGAGGTCCGCAGCTTGGCGGGGAAATCGGCGGAAGCGGCAAAGCAGACGACCGCCCTCATCGGCAACTCAATCGAAAGGGTCCGGGAGGGTCAGAAGCTCTCCGATTCCACGGCCCGGTCCCTTTCCAGAATCGCGGGCGCGGTGAACGGGCTCGATCAGGCCGTGCGGAACATCAAGCGGTCTTCGGATGCGCAGGCCGCTTCCATTGCGCAGATCACGCAGGGGGTCGGGCGGGTTTCGTCGGTGGTACAGACCAATTCGGCCACGGCGGAAGAAAGCGCGGCCGCGAGCGAGGAGCTTTCCGCCCAGGCAGATGCGCTGAAAAAGGAAATTGCCTGGGTCAGGCTGAGGCAAAGCCCGGAACAGGCCTGACAGAAAAAAGGGTTCCATGCTCGAACGCATGGAACCCTTTTTTCCAAACAATGTTACTGGTTGAAGCATTTGGTCCCGGGGTACCGGGCGCCGGTTTTCAGCTCCCGCTCAATGTGAAGCAGGCGGTTGTATTTCGCGACGCGTTCGGTGCGGCTCGGCGCTCCGGTTTTGATCTGCCCGGCGTTGAGCGCCACGGCGAGGTCGGCGATGGTCGTGTCCTCCGTTTCCCCGGAGCGGTGGGAAACGATGGCCGTATAGCCGGCCCGTTTTGCCATGCGGATGGCGCTGATGGTTTCGCTCAGGGTGCCGATCTGGTTCAGCTTGATGAGGATCGAGTTGCCGCAGCCCATCGTGATGCCGCGCTCGAGCCTTCCGGTGTTGGTGACGAAGAGGTCGTCCCCGACCAGCTGGACTTTCCCGCCCAGCGCTTCCGTGAGTTTGGCCCAGCCCTGCCAGTCCTCTTCGCCCAGCGGGTCCTCAAGGGAGCGGATCGGGTATTTCGCAACGACGTCTTTCCAGTAGGCGATCATCTGGTCGGTCGTATAGTGCGTTTTGTGCTTCGGAAGCGTGTAGCCGCCCGGTCCGGCCCATTCGCTGGACGCCGCGTCAATGGCGAGGACAAAGTCGCTTCCGGGCTTGTAGCCCGCGGCTTTCACGGCGCTGAGGATCAGCTCGATCGCCTCCGTGTCGGTCTCGAGGCTCGGGGCGTAGCCGCCTTCGTCGCCGACCGCGGTGGAAAAGCCCTTGCCCTTCAGAATGGCCCCAAGCTGATGGAACACTTCCGTGCACCAGCGCAGCCCTTCCGAAAAGCTGGGCGCCCCGACCGGCATAATCATAAATTCCTGGATGTCGATGTTGTTCGCCGCGTGGGCGCCGCCGTTCAAAATATTCATCATGGGGACGGGGAGCGTGTCCGCGCTGACCCCGCCGATGAAGCGGTACAGCGGGATGCCGAGCGCGTTGGCCGCGGCCCGCGCCGCCGCGAGCGAAACGGCGAGGACCGCGTTCGCCCCGAATTTGGATTTGTCCGCGGTGCCGTCCGCCGCGAGGATGGAGCCGTCCACCGTGGCGGTATCCGTCGCGTCCAGCCCGATGACGACCTCGCTGATGCTCTGGTCGATATTGCCGACCGCCTTTGTGACGCCTTTGCCGCCGAAGCGGGACTTGTCGCCGTCGCGGAGTTCCAGCGCCTCAAACGTTCCGGTCGAAGCGCCGCTCGGGACGGCCGCGGTTCCGGTCACTCCGTTTTCCAGCCGGACGGTGGCCTCGACCGTGGGGTTCCCGCGGGAGTCGAGGATCTGCATCCCCCGGACGCCGACGATTTTATAATCTGCCATGATTTGATACCTCTTTTTCCATGAGATTTGGTTAGCATAGGCATACTATCTCTAATAATAAACATATCATATCTATTATGATGAATGATAAACAATTTATGAACAGAATGGGAAATTTATGTGTCACCGGATTGCGGGGGAACCCATTCGTCAGCACGGGAACGGTATTTTTCCGCCTCGGCGGGGGCGCCGAGCTTCTCGTAGCAGGCCGCGAGGCCGCGCAGGGGAATATCTCCGGAAGAATGGACATTCAGCTCGCTCTGCGCCCCGAAGGCCGCGGTGTAGTACCAGGTAGCCGCCTCTTCCCAGTCGCCGGACGCCTTGAAGTATGCGCCCAGCTCGCAGCAGACTTCGGCGCACGGATCGGCGATGACGTTTTTGAGGGCCGTTTTGAACATCGCGGCCGCGTCGCCTTTCAGCCGGGCACCCCGCACGGCGACGCACTGCGCCACGCGCACTTCGTCGAGGCCGCGGTTTTCGTCGTGCAGGACCGGCTCGAAGCAGGGAAGCGCCGCCAGCACGTCGCGGTCTGTGCCGCTGATGAACAGCTCCTTGGCGTACATCCGGGCAAGGCGTTCGCTCAGGGGGCCCGCTTTCGCGGCGGCTTCCAGCAGGGAGAAGTCCCGGCCGGAATGAAGGCCGGCGGGCATATGGCGAACGGTGATGCCGCTGTTGACGATGCGGACGCCCAGGTCGACGGTTTCGTGGACCGGGTCGACCCAGCGGAACGTGCGCAGGCGCCGGAACAGTTTCGGGCGGAGCTCCGTGTCGAAATTGTAGGCGGTGTTGTACCGCGTCTGGTTGGCGTATTTCATCTGAACGATTTCCGCGTCCGGCGGCAGAGTCCGCTTCAGCCGCAGAAATTTCCGGCGGTTTTCCTCGTCCAGGACTTCGTCGGCGTCCGCGGAATAGATGTAATCCATCGACGCCTTGGAAAACACGAAATTCCGCGCGGCGGAAAAATCGCCCGTCCAGGGGAAGTTATAGATTTTATCGGTATAATTCGCGGCGATTTCTTTGGTCCGGTCGGCGGAGCCGGTGTCCGCCAGGACGATTTCGTCCGCGATGCCGGAAAGGCTGCCCAGGCAGCGGTCCAGAACGGCTTCTTCGTTTTTGACGATCATGCAGACGCTGATGCGGATCATGGGCTTCCCCTCTTTCCTTTTTATTATAGCACATTTTTCCTTTCTCCGCCGCAGCTTGGCAACGCTAAGGATTGACAGCCTGCGGACGATAGATATAATAGAGGTATTCTAAATTTTGATGCCCCGGTTTCGGAAACAGAGAGGATTTTTATCAATGAAAGCGTACATACCTGCAAAGCACGCGGCCGCGCCGAAAGGGAAAGGCCCGTTCCACGGGCATGAGATACGGCTTACCGTGGGCCTGATTGTGAAAAACGAGGAGAAAACGCTGGAGAAGTGCCTGTCTTCTCTGAAGCCTCTGCTCGAAGCCGTGCCGAGCGAACTGATCGTCACCGACACCGGAAGCACGGACCGCACGGTGGAAATCGCGGAAAAGTACACCGGCCATATCATCCGTTTTCCGTGGTGCGGCGATTTTTCCGCCGCCCGGAATACCGGCCTGAAAGCGGCGCGCGGGGAATGGTTCCTGTTTCTGGACGGCGACGAATGGTTTGAGGACACCGCCGGTTTGGTCCGCTTTTTTAACAGCGGCGAGTGCGGCGGGTACTGGGCGGCTTCCTATATTCAGAGGAATTACACGGACCAGACGGGGGAAACCTTCCACGATTATCATGCCTGCCGGGTTTACCGGATGTACGAGGGAATCCATTTCCGAAATAAAGTGCATGAGGACATTGCGCTGAGGCCGCCGGTCAAGATGCTGGACGATTATGTCCACCACTACGGCTATGTTTTTCGCAACGTGGAGGAAAAAGAGCGGAAGGACCGCCGGAACCGGGATCTGCTGCTGGAAGAACTGAAAGAAAATCCGAAGGACCGGAAAGCGCTCATCCAGGCCGCGGATCGGGCGATCATCAGGGGAGAGTACGAAAAAGCCGTCGAATATGCCGACAAGGGAATTGCAATCAGCGGGCCGGAAGACAGGCTGACGTATAGCCGGATGACGTTTTACCGGATGCGCGCATATTTTCTGTGGGGATGCCATGAAGACGTGCTGAACACGCTGACGGAATTCCTGTCTCACAAACTCCGGCCGAGCGTTTTTGATCTGGAGTTTTTCCGGATGGGCCAGATTTCGGCGTTTTCTTTGAAGCGGTACGGCGAGGCGCTGAAATACGGGCGCGGATACCTGCGGTTTTATCGGAATTATCTGGACGGGAAAATTGACCATGCTCTGCTGATGTGCAATATTTTCTATTTCATCTCACCGGAATCCAGAGACCAATGCCTGGTGGTCAACGCCAGGGCGCTTTTGGCAGAGGAAAAGCCGAAAGAGGCGCTGGACTGCCTGAGAAAACTGGACCTTTCCCGGAAGAATTCGACGAAAAACGAAAGCCCGGCCGTGTGTTTCGAGCTTGCCGGCCGGCTGGGGGACTGGTCGGTCCCCGTGGAGTATTACCGGAAGCTTCTGAAACTGGACGATACCGGCAAGCTGCGGGATTTCGAGAGGGCCGCCGAATCGTATCTTCTCAAATACCCTTCCAGACAGGCGGCGGTATGTGAGGCTTTTGCCCGGGAAGAAGGAGACGGCGACTGCTTTTTGCTTGGCCGCCTGTGCTGTGCGGAGCTGAACAAGGACCGGAAGGCGGCCCTTGCCGCTCTGGACCGTTTTGGTCAAAAAAGCTGGCGGCAGGATTTTAATTATGCGGACGTCCTGTATTACGCCATGAAGGAAAAAATCAACCTGATGCCGTTTTTGCTGAAAACCGATCCGGAAAATCTGCCGACGTTTGCCTCCAACATGCAGAGGCAGCATCCGGATTTTGCGGACGTGGTTTTTGGCTATTTCAACATGTATTCCTTTGAAAATGTCCGGGGGCTTTCCGGTACGGTCTGCCTGCTGGAACGTGCGGTTCTGACCCGGGAAGCGGAGCGGGATGCGGAACAATACGGCAGGCTGTTCCGAAGCTATGCGGATTCTTCCGTGAAGTACGCCCGCGCGGTTTACAAAAGGGAGTTGTTTACGCCTTCCAATCTCGCCGTTCTGCCGCGCCGGTCCCGGTTTGCCTATTACGCCGGGCAGGCGTTTGCCGCGCGGGACCGTTCGGACGGCGTCCATTATTTGTCCGGGCTGCGGGCGGCGTTAAAGGAATATCCGGTGATGAAGGAGCCGGTCCGCTTCCTGCTCGAGCGTTTTGAAAAAGAGCAGGACGAGCGGGATAAAAAGGCCGGAGAATTCAACATCCTTGCCGGACAGGTCAAGCGGAAGATCGAGACGCTGCTCCGGACGGGAAACCTGGAGCAGGCCGGTCAGGTAACCGCCCAGCTTGCAAAGCTGATGCCGGAGGATCAAGACGTCCTTCGGTTCCAGAAGCTGACTCATACGGAGCCAACCATGAAAGAACTGGCTTCCCGCCTGCCGCAGTAACTGGGCTTCCCTTTCAGGGGAAGATGTCCTCATTCGGCGCTGCGCGCCGCCTTCCCCAGAGAGGAAGGCATGGCTTTGGGGGAAGGCTAAAACAAGCCCCCGGCGAAAGCCGGGGGCTTGAAAGTATTGCCAAAAGGATGAATCAGCCTTTCAGCAGGGTAAGAACATTCTGCGGAGCGGTGTTGGCCTGCGCCAGCATGGCGGTGGCAGCCTGCGACAGGATCTGGTTCTTCGAATACTGGACGTACTCGTCGGACATATCCACGTCACGGATGGAACTTTCCGCGGAAGTGAGGTTTTCGCTCATGGTGCTCAGGTTGTTGGACGCGTGCTCGAGACGGTTCTGCAGGGCGCCGAGGTTCGCACGCTGTGCGGTCACATTCTGAATTGCCGTTTTGATGGTATCAATTGCGCTCTGCGCATCTCCCTGGGTGCCAACGCTTAAATCAGCAACGCCAAGAGAAGCAGCGGTCATGTTGGAAATGTTCAGAGTAATCTGCTGTGCCTCCACGTTGTCAGAGCCGATCTGCAGGGTCAATGCCGTCGTTGCGAGATTGCCGTTCAGAAGGTTGATGTTGTTGAAGTTTGTGGAACCCGCGATCCGGTCGATTTCGGAAATCAGAGCGGTAACTTCCGCCTGCAGATTGCCACGGTCTGTGTTAGTTCCATCCTCATAAACACCGTTGGCGGACTCAACAGCCAGCGTGTTCATCCTCTGCAGGATGGCCTCGGTTTCGTTCAGGCCGCCCTCGGCCGTCTGCACAAGTGAAATGCCGTTCTGGGCGTTGTCTTCCGCCTGGTTCAGGCCGTTGATCTGAGAGCGCATTTTTTCGGAAACCGCAAGTCCGGCGGCGTCGTCGGCGGCGCTGTTGATGCGGTAGCCGGAAGACAGCTTTGCGATGTTTTTGCTGATGGCGTTGTCGTTGGCCTTCAACTTGTTAGCGGCGTTCAGTGCGGCAATATTATGCTGAATACGCATAGATTTTTTCCTCCTTGATTTTTGCCCGCGAAACCTCTCGGCTCCGTCGGGAAAGAGAATCCGTTCTCTTTGGTTTTTATTTTCCGGAAAGAATCCCGGCTTTTCTTCCCCGACCTTACGGGCCCGGTGAGGCCGGATGGGAAACGCCGTTAATCCCTCTGGAATTCAATTATTATATCGGCGGAAAAAAAGAAAACTTTAGCGAAAAAAAGATATTTCGGCGGAATCCTTCACTTTCCTGCGAAGGGCTTTTCCCTTTTTTCCGCGGGGGGCTGTTCCAGCCGGTCCACCAGCTTTTTCAGCTCGTTCACGGCGCCTTTGTCGGACGCGGAGTTTGCCTCGCGGTTCAGGTCCCGGGTTTCCAGCAATTCTCTGCGCAGGACCGGAACGCCCTTCGGGGCGCGGATCCCGATCTTGACGCGCTCCGCCCCGATTTCCGTCACGATAATTTCAATGTCGTTCCCGATAAAAAAAGATTCGGAGGCCTTTCGTGAAAGGACGAGCATGCCGCGCTACCCCCTTTGAATTCTTTGAAACGGCCGGTAGCGGACGGGGTAGTCGCCGTTTTCCAGGATGACCTGCATCCCTTCCTGCGTCCGCGTATTGATGACAATCGGGCTTTTGAGGTTCACCACCGAATCGGCCAGCTTTTTTCGGATCACCGCCACGGCAAGGAAACACAGGTCTTCCCTTGGCGGGTTCCCCAGCTGCCCGAGGTCTTTGGGGGAAAGCTCCGGCCGGTATCCGCGCAGGACCAGAAACGGGTCCAGGACAATCAGCGAAGGGTAAGGACGGTTCGCGGCCTGCAGGGACCAGATCACGTTCCGGTCGTCTTCCTGCAGAAGAACGTACTCCTTCACGTTTTCAAATCCGTAAATCCCCTTTTTAAAATGGATGACGGTTTTTCCCTCTCCATTCGGGGCCAATGCGGCGCTGTTCGGTTCCAACATGTTTTTCCCTCGCTTTCCCCGGCCGGAATTATCCCTGCGCGGAAAACCGGGCGAGGTTTTCCGGCCCGGCTTTTAATTTCTTCATCGCGGAAGGGGACAGGTAAGACGGCTTTCCGCCTGCGCGGCGCAACGCTTTCAGGAACAAGGGGACCAGCTTTTCGGAAGGCGGCGGAAGATTTTCCGCCGCCTCTTTCCTGCGGTGCTCGAAACTCATCCGGTCCACGGCAAATTTCAGCCTGGCCTGCCGCTCGTCCCAGCCCAGCTCCACGGTGATTACGGGAATATAGGCCAGCTCCGTCCCGCCGGCGCCGCCCACTTCGGCCGCGACCGGGCCGGCCGGGTCGTTTTTGTTTTCGATCACCAGCAGCATGGGGAGCCCCTTCTTTCCGGCGTCTTATTTCAGGTAATCCATCAGGCTCTGCTGCAAAATCTGGCTGCCCACTTTCAGCGACGCGCTGTAACAGTACTGCTGGGTGTAAAATTCCTCGATGGCGTCGGTGTAGTCGACATACTCCACCTGGTTGTCCTTGTCGCTGAGATTCGTTTTAATATCACTCAGGTAACTGGCCGTGTCGCTCAGAAAGTTCATCTGCTGGCCCAGCTCGGCCTGCCCGGCCTCAAACTTGGTTTGGGAAGTCTCAAAGCTTTCGGTGTAAGGCTGGACCTGCCGGACCAGGTCGCTGTTGCTCGTTTCGCTGTGGTTTTGCAGCAGGTCGGCAACCTTTGTCAGCAGGGAGCACAGGTTGTTGGGGACTTCGGTGGTTGTGCCGTCGTCGTTCGTGACGGTGTGGGTTCCGTACCCGAGGTAGGCGATGCCAGGCATCGCGCCGTTGAACGCGCTCTGGTCGTCAATCTTTCCGTCGGTCGTCGTGATGCCGAGGCCGATGTCCACATAGACTTTTTCGTTGGCGAGGGCGTCCAGGTCGGCTATGTCGGTAATGCTTCCGCTGGAGCCGGAGGTCGGGATGTTCACCTGGTCGCCGGCATTCCCGGCGACCGAAGCCTTCGTGAAATCCAGGTTCGTCCCGTCCGCGAGCGTCTGGGTGCCGAGGCCGTTGAGCGCGGCCTGCAGATCGCCTTTGGTGAGGGACGTGCCGGTGACGTTCACCGTGATCGTCTTCGCGCCCTCGTCAAAGACCGCGTCATTTGTGCCCTGGGATGTCTGTATGTTCAGCGTGTAGCCGTTCAGGCGGCCGCCGATCGCTTCCCCGAAATCGACCTGGGTCGATTTCGTTCCGTCACTGAAAACCACGGACGCGCCGTTCTGGTTTTCGCCGGTGTCCACGTTGATCCCGCGGTAATAAAGCTGGTCGCCGATCATCCGGAAAGGGGCCTCGCTTGAATTCGCCCCGCCGAACACATAGCTGTCGCCGTACTTCGCGTTCAGTTTCGCGACGATGGAATCGCGGATATGGAGCAGGTTGTCGGCGATCGTTTTCCGGCCGTCGTCGTTCATGCTGCCGTCGATGCCTTTCAGCGTATCCGTCTTGTCCGCTTCCGTCAGGAGGCTGTCGATATTCTGGAGGATACTGTCGGCGGTATTGGAAACGCCCTGCAGATTCTGCACGTTTGTACTGTAATCGGAGTTCAGGCTCATTTGCCAGTGCACTTCGAACGTCTGCGACGCCGCGAGCGGGTTATCGGACGGGCGGTCAAAAGACCGGTATGTGTACGCGCGCTCCATCGCCTTATTCATGGAAGCGAAAGCGTCGGAAACGTTGCGTTTGTACCGGGACATCATCATCTGTGGCGTGATCCGTATCATTTTTTATTACCCCCTGCCGGCAAGGCCCATATTGTTAATGATTGTCTGCAGGCACTCGTCCACTGCCGTCATAAAGCGGGAGGACGCGACCAGCGACTGGTTGAACTGCACCAGGTTGATCGCTTCGTCGTCGATGCTGACGGAGGAAAGGGACTGCCTGTCGGAATCGATATTGTTCAGAAGACTGGCGTTGGTGTTGTCCGTGGACTGCACGCTGTTCACATCCTGCCCGAGCATGGTGCCTACGCTTGCGAACGCCTTTTGAAGCGTCCCGTCGAAGATGGTGACCTGATCGGTCGCATTGTTGACAAAATGCTGCTCCGTGCCGGTGAGCGCGGCGATCATGTCCGTGATATTCGAGTAGGAGGTGGAAGTGTCGTCCCCGGCGTTTGAATCGCCTTTGCTCATGGTCAGGTATCCGTCGGTCCACGCGGAAGAAATATGGATGTTTTCGGCCGTGATATCGGCGGTGTCGGGCGATTCGCTTCCGGCGCCGTCAAAGCCGGCCATAAGCGGCCGGTTGTCGCTTGTGTCGTTGGTGCTGTTGGCGGTGTTCATCGTGCTTGCAAGGCCGCGCGCGAGACCGTCCAGAAGCTGGGAATAAAACCCGATCCCGCGCATTGTTGTGGTCGGCTCCCCGGCCTTCGTGTCGTACTCGCCGCTTTCGTTCAGCAGCTTGAGGTAACCCGCGAAGCTGCCGCTCTGCAGGTCGCTGTTTTTCATGCCGTTGAGGTTCAGGGCGTCGTCCCCCGAATCGTACTGAACGGAAAGGTCTTTCCCGTCGGCTGCGGAAAACGTGAGGCGGGTCCCGTCGTCGGACACCCCGACGGTCACGCCGCCCAGGTTCCCGTTTGCGTCGATTTGGGCCTGCACGGCTGCTTTCAGCGCGTTCTGATCGGCATAGGTATCTGCCGGGATGGTGATGGTCTGAACGGCGCCGCCGTCCGCCTGGAACCGGTAGACGCTGCCGGAAGAGGTCGTGACCGGGAAGGTGACCCCGTCCGCCGTGAGGCCGGACAGGCGGACGTGGGTGATGTCGAACGTGCCGGTTGCGGGCGTCCCGTCTTCGTTCACTTTGTCCTGGAAAGAGGAAAACTGCGCGTACTGTTTTCCGTCCACAAGCGTATATTCCTGGCCGTCGGTGCCTTTCAGCGGATTTCCGTCCGTGTCGGCAAGGACGACGGAAAGCTGGTCGACCTTTCTGCCCGAGCCGACATCCGCCGGGGTTTCCACTACTTTAATATTGGTATACTGCGAGAGCTTGTCCAGCAGAAGGTTCCGCTGGTCCTTCAGTTCCAGCGCGGGCGAGCCGGAAATCTCCGCGTCTTTGATCCGGTCGTTGAGGGACGCGATATTTTTGAGGAGGTCGTCCGCGTCCTGTATGCCGTATTTGTTCAGGTTCGTATACTGCTGGCTCCGAATCGTCTCCAGCGCTTTGGCGGCGGTGTTCAGCTTGGTCGTCAGAAGCTTGGCCTCTTCCCGGATGGCGCTTTCCGACGCCGAGCTTTTTCCGGAGGTCAGAGCCTGCAGCTGGGAGACGAGGTTGCTGAATTCGTTGCTCAGCACGTCGATGACGGAGGAATCCGACGAGGAGGACGCGGTCGTGGTCGCCGTAAAAATGTCCTCCATATTGTACATTGCGCTGAGTTCGGAAGAGCTTTCCCCGCTTTTTGCGTTCTGCGTGCGGTACTCGCCGTCGAGGAACGCGTCGCGCAGCTGGCTGGTGCCGGTGGCCGCGACGCCGTTGCCGCAGGAAGCGCCCGAAGACGCCCAGAAGCCGCCGTATTCGGAAGGGGGAAGCGAGGACTCGTCCACCCGCTGCCGCGTGTAGCCCTCGGTGTCCGCATTGGTGATATTCTGGCCGGTTATGTTCAGGTTCGCACGGGAAGCGCGAACGCCGCTTCTGGCGATGTACAGTCCGTCGAATGTGGAACTCATTTCAGCACCCCGCTTATCAATGCTTTCTTTATATTTTTTCCGAGAACGTGCTTCCGGGCTCCGCGTCCGGAAGCTTTTTCCCGTAAATCCGCTTCAGTTCCGGGTGGTTCTCCGCGTTGGAGAGGATGTGGGACACGCGGCCCAGCTTCACCCGCGTCATCTGGCTGCACCGGCTGTTCGTGCTTTGAAGCCGGCCGACCGTGCCGGATATTTCCCCAACAGCTTTTTCATCGGCTCCTGCCGCGACGGCTCCAGTTTGGGAATCAGTTCCCGGAAGGTGCCGTCCGAAACCCCGGCCTCCTTTAAGAGCCTGACGCGGTTATGCTCGAAGCCACGGGCTTTTAAGGTAAAAGCCTGCTCCCGTTTCAGGCAGGTGTCCAGTTCCTTCAGTTTTCCCGAAACAAGAACCGCGTATTTCTCTTTTTCAAAGGAAAGGAATTCTTCGTAAAAAGCAAGCATGTCCCGGAAAAACCGGAGCAGCCTGTCCGACCATGCAGCGTCCACCATATCAAGCACCTCCGCTCCGGCCTATTCGGCGAGGATTCCCGCCAGCTCCGCCGGGTTTACCGTATACGTTCCGTCCGTAATTTCGTTTTTCAGGGCTTTCAGATCGTCCGGGTCGGCGTCGCGCCGAATCTCCCCCATGATTTTTTCTTTCACGCCGTTCAAAAGGCCGTCGCTTTCCGGCCGCTTGGAAATCTGTATGGTGTCCGTCCTTCCCGGCAGCGCTTCGGAGAAAGGGGTCGGCTTTGCGGCTCCCCGCACGGCTCCGCCTTCTTTCGCCGGGCGGATATTTATAAAAAAGTTGACGTCGTATCCCGCGCCTTTGATAACCATCTGTTTTCACCTCATTTATTTTATCGGCACCGGCTCCGAAAAATTTAGCGGATATTTTGTCGGGCGGACGGCGGCTTCATCCCGCCGGTTTGTAAAAACCAGCTTAAAATCCGTTAAAAATATAAAAATAGATTTTTGAAAATTTCTCCGAATTTTGCGGAAATAGGCATTCATTTTGTGACCTAAGGACGAAAAAGGTCAACCCGAAGAGAATATTTATGAATCATTTCTATAAAATATCTGAAATTTTGTCCGACTTATCTGTGATTTTGCATGAAAAAGAAGATCAATTTTAAATGTCTGAAAACAAATATAATATTGACTTTTCCATATCTATGTATGATAATATATGGTAATTGGACGAAATAAGACAATACACGCTGAAAATTCTTACAACTTTCTCATTTCCAGCTCGCGGGAAGATTTTTTTTTAGCAAGGATGTCGAAAAATAAGTTATTTTAGCGAATCTTGGGTTTCCCGGGTAAGACAATACTCCATAAAAATTGGAGCAGAACCCGGGCGAAAACGGATAAAAAGGAGGATTCGATGCCATGAATTGGCTGAACAGCATTTCTTCTTCCCTTCTGAACAAAAGCCTCGACGGACTGTGGGCCAGGCAGCGGGCAATCTCGGACAATCTTGCGAACATAGAAACGCCGGGCTATAAAACGAAAAGCGTTTCGTTTGAGGATCAGCTCAGGGCGCAGATGCAGCAGGCCGGCAGCTCCGGAGTGACCGCGGAGGACCAAATCGGGGAGATCGAGAATGTGGAGCCGGTGACCACCGAGGCGTCGGACGAGACGTTCCGGGCGGACGGGAACGGGGTCGACCTGGAACAGCAGAACATTAATATGGCCCGCACTTCCCTGAATTACTCCACCTCGCTTCAGCTTCTGAACGACGATTTTTCCCGCCTGAAAACGGCGATTACCGGAAACCAGCAGTAATGGATCAGTAAGGAGGGCGTTTTATGGCTTTTTTAGGCTCGCTCGATATCAGCGGCTCCGGCCTTACGGCAAGCCGGCTCCGCATGGATATCATTTCGGAGAACATCTCAAATTCCGAGACGACGCGCACCGAGAACGGTGAACCGTACCGCCGGAAGATGGTCACTTACCAGTGCGCCGACGACAATTCTTCGTTCCGCTCCATGCTGAACGGACAGCTTGCGCCGGAAGCGCAGAACGCCGCCCTCAAAGGCGTGAAGGTCACGGGCATTGAGGAGGACCAGACCCCGTTCAAACAGGAGTACGACCCCACAAACCCGGACGCGAACGCCCAGGGATACGTGCAGAAGCCGAATGTCGACCTGATTAAGGAAACGACCGACATGATGGCGGTTACCCGCGCTTACAGTGCAAACCTTACGGCGTTTGAAGCCGTGAAAAATATGGCCGCCAAGGCCCTTGAGATTGGAAAGTGACTGCTATGAATACGATTCAGCCGGTACAGCAGATCGTTTCACCCGAACAGACGGGCGGAACCTCGAAGTCCGCTTCCTCCGCCATCCCTTTCCAGAGCCTGTTCCAGGATGCGGTGACCAACGCCGAGCAGGCGAGCGCGAACCTGGACGGGGAGGTCGCCAAAGTCGCGACCGGCCAGTCCGACGACCTGCACAACGCCCTCATCGCGTCGCAGAAGGCGAGCCTTTCGATCGGCATGGTTGTCGAGCTGCGCAATAAACTGCTCGATGCCTACAAGGAAATCATCAATATCAACGTTTGATGCGTGCGCGCATTCCTTAAACTCACTTGAAGGGCGGTTTATACGGCTCGATGAATGAACAGTTGAAAAAAGTATGGGACCCGATCAAGAACTTCTGGGGAAAGCTGACGAAAAAGTCGAAAATCGTCATTTTTATCTGTTTGGGCGCGGCAGTGCTGCTGGCAGTCGTCCTGAGCCTTGTTATGAACCGCACGCAGTACACCGTCCTGTATTCCGGCCTTGGCAGCGACGAAGCCCAGGAAGTTTCGACGGAGCTGAAAGATCTCGACGTTGCCTTCAAAAACGAGAACGGCACCATCTATGTGGACAAGAACAAGGAAAACTCCGTCCGGATGCAGCTGGCCAACGAAGGGTACCCGAAATCCGTTCCGAACTACAATTTCTTCACCGACCACGTCGGCGTCATGACGACCGACGAGGAGCGGAAGATCATTGAGCAGTACCAGCTTCAGGAACGGCTCGGCGCCGTTATCAAGACGCTGGACCCGGTGGACACCGCTTACGTGACCATCAGCATCCCGAGCGGCAGCAGCTATGCCTGGGACGAAAACAAGCAGACGCCCACCGCTTCCGTAGCCGTCAAGCTGAAGGCGGGCCGGTCGCTGGCGCCCCAGCAGGTGAAAGGGATCAAGCAGCTCGTTTCCAAAAGCGTGCCGAGCCTGAAGGCGGATGACGTTTCCATCGTGGACAGCGCTTCCGGCGAAGAATTTTCGGCGTCGTCCGCCGCGTCCTCGTCCGGCCAGTCCACCGGCTCCACGCAGATCACTCTTTCCGAGTTCAAGCTGAAAATTGAGCAGCAGTACGAAGACAGCGTCCAGGGCAAGATCCTGAATCTGCTTTCCGCGACTTACGGCAAAAACAACATCAGCGTAAGCGTGAAAAGCAAAATGGACCTCGACAAGCGGATTCAGGACATCATCACCTACACGCCTTCCACGAGCGACGGCAAGGGAATGGTGAGCCAGTCGACGGAAACGCACGAAGTGACGCAGCCCGCGTCCGGCAGCAGCGGCGGCGTGGCGGGAACGCAGAGCAACTCCGACACGACGACCTACCCCGGCGTCACCGTCAGCGGAAACGTGATTACCACGAAGGACAGCAAAACCTATAATTACCTTGTCAACCAGGTGGAAGAGCAGATCCAGAGCGACGCCGCCGCGCTGGACGACCTTTCGGTCGCCGTTATGATCAATACGGACGCAATGACGAACGCACGCCAACAGGAGCTTTCGAACCTTGTGGCCAAGGCGGCCGCCGTGGACCCGAGCAAGGTGGCGGTGATGGCCGTTGCGCCGCTCAGCTCGGCCGTCAACTCCCAGGCGACGCAGGCGTCCGCGAACCTTCCGCAGCTTCTGGCGAACAATCCGGTCATCCTCATCGCCGGCGGGGCGTTCCTTCTGCTCCTGATCCTGTTGTTCGCCCTGCTCGCCGCCAAGAGAAACCGCGAGAGAAGGGAGCAGCTGCTCGCCAACCTTCAGCCGGAAAACGAGGCCCAGCCTCAGTTTACGCCGCTTTCCGCACCGGAGAATCCGGAAGAGGAAGAGGAAGAGGAAGAAGAGCCGGAGGAAGAAGAACCGGAAGACGAGGACGAAGAAGAAAACGAAGATGAGGACGAGGAGGAAGAAAATCCGGAAGAAGAAGGAGAGGAAGAAGACTCCATGCCCAATGAATCAATCGAGGAACTCCGCAATGCCAACAAGGGCAAGGAGCAGCGCGTAAAGGGTGAGCTTCAGGACTTCTCGTCCAGGAATCCCGAAATTGCGGCCCAGCTCATCCGGAGCTGGCTGAGGGGAGATGACCGCAAACATGGCTGAACTACAGCAGAAGGTCACGGGAGCCCAGAAAGCCGCGGCCGTGATTATTGCCCTTGGGACGGATACGGCTTCGAAAATTTACAAGTTCCTGCGGGAAGACGAGCTGGAACAGATCACGTACGAGATCGCCCGCATGTCCCACGTTTCGCAGGACGACATGGACGAGATCCTCAATGATTTCTACCATCTCTGCCTGACGGAAAAAGTCGTTACGGACGGCGGCGTGGAGTACGCCCGGGACGTGCTGGAAAAAGCCTACGGCGCACAGGAAGCCTCGTCCCTGCTGGAGCGCGTCACCAAATCCCTTCGCTCCAAGGCTTTTGAGTTCCTGCGCAAGGCGGACTACAAGAACCTGCTGACCACCATCCAGAACGAGCACCCGCAGACCATCGCCCTCATCCTCTCGTACGCGCGGGCGGACCAGGCCGCGACCGTGATCGCCGAGCTGCCGCCGGACAAGCAGGTCGACGTTGTGCAGCGCATCGCCACCATGGACCGCACTTCGCCGGACGTCATAAAAATCGTGGAAAACAATCTTGCCAACAAGTTCTCCAACATGTTCGACCTCGACTTTACCCAGTTCGGCGGCGTGGATTATGCGGCGGACGTCATGAACAACATGGACCGCGCGGCCGAAAAGAATATCTTTGACGAGCTGAACCGCAAGGACTCCGAGCTTTCGGAGGAGATCCGCAAGAAGATGTTCGTTTTCGAGGACATCACCATACTGGACGACATGTCCATCCAGCGTTTCCTGCGCGAGGTCGATTCCAAAGATCTTGTGTACGCTCTCAAGGGAGCCAACAAGGATGTTGCGGACATCATCTTCAAGAACATGTCCAACCGTTCGGCGGACACCGTCAAATCCGACCTGGAATACACGCACAACGTGCGCCTCAAGGATGTGGAAGAAGCCCAGCAGAGGATTGTCGGCGTGATCCGGCGGCTTGAAAGCGAAGGCGAACTGGTTATCTCGAAGGGCGGGAAGGATGAGATCATTGAGTAGGGTCATTAAGGCAGACCAGTACCCTCCCATTGTGTCCAGCTATGTTCTCCCGAAGCGGGATCTGCCCCCCGCCTCACCGAAACCAAAGCCGAAATCTGCCGAAAAAAAGGCGGCGGACGTCCCGGGAAACAGCCCCCCCAAGGCGCCGGAAGCGGAGAACAAGAGAGCCGCGGCCGGGAAGCCGGAAAGAGACTGGAAGGCCGGGGCGGAGCAGGAAGCCCGGCAGATTGAGAAGGCCGCGCGGACACGGGCCGGGCAGGTGGTGGAAGACGCTTTCGCCAAGGCCAAGAAGATTGTGGACGCCGCCCAGCAGTACAAAAGCCGGGAGGAAGAGAAAGCCCGGAAAGCCATTGCCGACGAAACCGCGTCGGAAAAAAAGCGCGGTTACAGCGAGGGCTATGCGCTCGGCACGGAACAGGGCAAAAAGGACGGCACCTCCGCCGGTTACCGCGACGGTTATTCGGAAGGCGGGAAAAAGGCGGAAGCCGACAACGGGAAGAACCTTCAGGAACTCGGCTCCATGATCAAGGCCGTGGAAAAGGCGAAAACCAAAATTCTCCACGACTTCGAGTCCGACCTGCAGGATCTGGCGACGGCGATGGCGAAGGCCATCCTGAAAAAGGACCTGGAAATCGACGACCAGGCGATGCGGTCCATTATCCTTTCCGCCATGCAGGAGTACCGCAACCAGGAATGGATCCGCATTTATGTGTCCGACAAAACGGCGAATATCCTTTTGAAAGCGGACCACAGCATCGCGGACGCCCTGAAAGATATTTCCGAGAACGTCAAAGTGGTTGTCTCCCCCGACCTGAACGACGGCGGCTGTATCCTGGAGACCCCCGACCAGGTGATCGACGCCGGAGTTGACAGTCAGCTGCAAAAGATTAAATCGGCCATCGGCAGCGCGATGAACGACCGCCACCAATGAAATCTTACCGAGAGGAATCGCTATGGTGAACTTACAGGCTGCCTGCGAGATCGTATCCAGGATTGATCCGCTCTGCTATAAGGGAAAAGTGAAGAACATCACCGGAATGATGATCGAGGCCGCCGGGCTGGAAGCGAAAATCGGGGACATCTGCAAGATCGGCGGAAAAGACGGCGCCGACTGCGTGACGGCGGAAGCAGTCGGGTTCCGCGAAGGCAACGTCCTTCTGATGGCTTACGGGGACGTGAAGGGAGTCGGCCTCGGCAGCATCATTGAAAACACGGAGCACAAGCTCCGCGTTCCGGTGGGCGATTTTCTTGTGGGCCGCGCCATAGACGCCATGGGGCGTCCGATGGACGGCCTCGGTTCGTTTCATCCCACGGAATATTACGATATTGACGCGGGCTATACCAACCCGCTGGAGCGCCCGCGGATCAGCGAGCCGCTCAGCTACGGCATCAAGGCGATCGACGGAATGCTCACCATCGGAAAAGGGCAGAGAATGGGGATCTTTTCGGGCAGCGGCGTCGGGAAAAGCACCCTGATGGGCATGATCGCGAAACATGTCCAGTCCGACGTGAACGTCATCGCCCTGGTGGGGGAAAGGGGCCGCGAGGTCAAGGAATTTATTGAAAAGGACCTCGGAAAAGAAGGCTTGGCGCGGACGGTCCTTGTGGTCGCGACGTCCGACCAGCCGGCCATGTTCCGCGTGAAATGCCCGTCGGTCGCCACTGCGGTGGCGGAGTATTTCCGGGACCAGGGAAAAGACGTGCTGCTGATGATGGATTCGCTGACCCGCTTCGCCATGGCGGAACGCGAGATCGGGCTTTCCACCGGGGAGCCGCCCATTGCACGCGGCTACACGCCGTCCCTCTACGCCGAGCTTCCAAAGCTGCTGGAGCGCAGCGGGAATTTCAAAACGGGCTCCATCACGGGAATCTACACGGTGCTGGTTGAGGGCGACGATACCAACGAGCCGATTTCCGACACCGTGCGCGGCATCCTGGACGGGCACATCGTCCTTTCCCGCCAGCTTGCCACGCAGAACCATTACCCGGCGATTGATGTGAACGCGAGCATTTCCCGGCTGATGGACGACATCACCACGCCGGAGCACCGGGCGCTGGCGGCCAAGATCCGGAATTTACTCTCCATTTATTACCAGAACTACGACCTGATCTCCATCGGGGCCTACAAGCCCGGCGTGAACCGCAAGCTGGACGAGGCGGTCGGTAAGATCGACAAAATCAACGCGTTCCTGATGCAGAAGGTGGACGAGAAGTTTTCCGCGGAAGAAACCGAACAATTGATGAAGGAGATCTGAGGGCATGAAAAAATTTGTTTTTTCCCTCGAAAAAGTGCTTGGGTACAAACAGCAGATGCTGGATCTTCGAAAGAATGAGCTTTTCCGCCTTCAGGCACAGCAAAACGACATGGAGCGGCAGATTGCGGACCGCAACCTGGAGTTCGGAGACACCAACCGGCGGCTCACCTTGAAAATGCGGGACGGCGTAGTTCCCCACGACATCGCCGTCTATAAAGGATATATGGAAGACTTGAACCGGCGCATTCGGGTTCTGCGCGGGCAGAGGCAGAAGATCATGGAAACCATTGCGGCAAAACAGCAGGAGATCGTGCGGATGAACAGCGATATTTCCGGACTGGAACGGCTGAAGGACAAACAGCAGAAGCTGTACCGTTCCTGCGAGAAAAAAGAGCTGGAAAGAACGGTCGAGGAGTTCGTGGGACGGGCGAAAGTCCAGGCGGGCTGAGCCTTTTCTTATGGCTATCGGATGAAAGTCTTTCGATAGATATTCGTTATTTGATTTGAAAGGAGGTGAAAACATGATTCAGCAGATTCTCTCCATGCAGCCGACGCGGCAGACGGTTCCCGAAAACGGGAAATCCGATGTGCCGTCCGTGGGAGCGGACCGTTTCGGTTCCCTGCTGCGGAAGGTTTCCCAGAGCGGCCGGCCCGATTCCGCCAAGCCGTCGGATGCCGTTCACGGCGGGAACGGGAAAGATCCCGAAAAAAAGGAAAAGAATTCCAACGAAAACGCGGCTTTGGTTCCGGCGGATGACGCTCCGGCGGTCTATGCTTCCGTTCCGGACGGTGCGCAAAATACGGTGGCCGTTCCGGCGGTTTTGCAGCAGGGATTGCCGGCGCTTCCTTTGCAGCCGGTCCCCGCATCGCAGACCGTTCCGGCGCAGACGGCGCTCCCTTCCCAGCTGGGAACCGACGCGCAGACTGTTCCGGCGGACGGAGCCGTTCCACGGCAGGAGATTCCGGTGCAGCAGACGGCTGCCCCGCAGCAGCCTGCCGTTTCCACGCAGCTTCCGGCTGACAGCCGGGCCCCGCGGAACGCGCTGCCGACGCAGCAGAACCCGGCTCCGACGGTAACCCAAGATTCGGTCAGTTTGCAAACCTCAACCCCGGCCGTATTTCAGCCGGTGGCAGGCCAAACCGTTTCCGCCGACGCGGCGCCGGCGAAAGATGTTCCGCAGGCGGTGCAGGATGCGGCGAAGCCGTCCGTACCGGATGTCCAATTGGTGAAATCCGGGCCGGTTTCCATCAGTGCCCGGCAAAACTCCGGTGAGGACGACGGGACGGCCCGGCAGGTTTCCGACCTTTCCGGAACCGGCACCCGCGAGCTTTCCGGCCTGTATTCGGGCGGCAAGGTGGTCGTAAAGATTTCCGACGCGCCCAAGGCGGCCCGTTCTTCGGCGGCCGGTCAGGTTGCGAATGCCATCGCGGACGGGCTGAAAGCCGGGAAGCAGGAACTGACGGTCGACCTTTACCCGGAGTCGCTCGGCAAAGTTTCCGTGAAGCTTGTCGAACAGGCCGGCCGGCTGACGGTGGAAATCGCGGCTTCCGATCCAAAGACGCAAAGCCTGCTGGCTTCCAATTCCGGCGAGATCAAATCGATCCTGCAGTCTTCCACCGGGCAGGAGATCCAGATTACAAAACCCGGACAGACCCCCCAGTGGTATGCGCAGGACGGAAACGCGGGCGGACAGAACGCCCGGCAACAGCAGCAGCAACAGCAGGAAAGACAGCGGGACCTTTCCGCCTGGTACCGCATCGGCGGTTCCGGCGGCCTGGGAACGGATGATTTCCTGTCCATTCTGGGGCAGACCGGCACGGACGCTTAATGGCGGAAATAGAACGAAGGAGGCGATCCAATGGCTACGGATGTGAACGGGGTAAACGACATCTGGGGAAATAACGGCACCAATCCCATGGATACGGTATCGGGCACCGGCAGCAGCAAAAAGTCCAGCTCGGCTTTGGACATGACGGACTTCCTAAAGCTGATGGCGGCGCAGTTCCAAAACCAGAATATTGACAGCCAGACGGACAACACGCAGTACATTACGGAGCTGGCCCAGTTTTCGGCCATTCAGGCGATGA